>JBDTXE010000013.1:0-15808 GCA_040006335.1 Verrucomicrobiota bacterium
GAACGCCTCGCGAAGTTGGCCGGCGGTGTCGCCGTCATCAACGTGGGCGCAGCCACTGAGACCGAGATGAAAGAGAAGAAGGCGCGCGTCGAAGACGCGTTGCACGCGACTCGTGCAGCCGTGGAAGAAGGCATCGTCCCCGGTGGCGGTGTCGCACTGATCCGGGCGCAAAAGGCTCTGGATAACGTGAAGGATCTGGAAGGCGACGAAAAGGTCGGCGTGCAGATTGTGCGTCGTGCCGTGGAAGCGCCGTTGCGCACCCTCGCTGACAACGCAGGGCAGGAAGGCGCGATCATTGTGCAGGAGGTTAAGAAACGGAAAGGCAACGAAGGATACAACGTTGCTACGGGCGATTACGAAGACTTGGTGAAAGCCGGCGTCGTCGATCCGACCAAGGTCACCCGCAGCGCGCTGCAGAATGCAGCGTCGATCTCAGGCCTGTTGCTCACCACTGAAGCCGTCATCACCGAAGCTCCGGAGAAGGAGAAGGCAGGCGGCGGCATGCCTCAGGGTGGCGGCATGGGTGGAATGGGCGGCATGGGCGGGATGGACTACTAAGCCGAACTGCCGACTAAAACTTGGAGGGCGCTGCGTCGCAGCGCCCTTCCTTTGTACGGAATGGCCGCTCGGCTGCTGCGCTCGCCTTTCGATTATCCTGTCCCCCGATCGGGAATTCTCTCTACCTTTTCAGTCATGCCACCGCGAAAGAGAAAGAAAACGCCCGGGGCCAACACGCCCACAGTCGTCGTCGACGGGAGCGCTAAGCTCCGGCTAAATGACGTCGATCCCGCGACGAAGCCCGAGACAACAAAGGCCAAAGCGGGAGAACAAATCACCGAACTACAGGGACGCCTTCGGGAGCTGCAGCAGGCGCTCTACGCCGAGCACCAGCGCAGCATTCTTATTGTGATCCAAGGGATGGACACCAGCGGGAAGGATGGGGCAATCAAGTTTCTCTGCGCCGGGGTTGATCCCAATGGCGTGCAGCTAACGAATTTTAAATATCCGACGGCGGAGGAGTTCGATCACGATTTTCTCTGGCGTGTTCATCATGCGACGCCGCGAAGAGGCGGCATCGGGATCTGGAATCGATCTCATTACGAAGATGTGCTGGTGCCGCGGGTGCATCAGCAGATTGACGCTGCCACCTGGCGGAAGCGTTGTGAAGATATTGTCGCCTTCGAAGGGTTGCTGCACCGCAATGGCACGACCTTGTTGAAGTTCTTCCTCCACATCTCCAAGGACGAACAGAAGGCGCGGCTGGAAGCGCGCCTGGCGGATCCGTCCAAGATCTGGAAGTTCAATCCGGAAGATCTGAAGGAGCGCGCAAGGTGGGCGGAATATCAACAAACCTATGAAGATGTCATTAATCGGTCAGCGACCGATTACGCTCCGTGGCATGTTATCCCGGCAGATTACAAATGGGGCCGCAACCTTCAGGTCCTAGGCGTTGTCGTGCAAAAGCTGGCGGAAATGAATCCGTCCTATCCCAAGCCTTCTTTCGATCCGGCGACGATTGTCGTTGAATAACGGCCAAGATAGGGCAAAGCCGTTTTCTGTTGCCAAGCGATATAGATCGATTGTAAGACGCCCCTCCGGGCCGGCCCTCGGGCTGGCGTGATGATTTCTAATTAATGGACGAATCTCCCCAGCAGGCTATCGACCGCGAGAATATCACGCGGGTGGCGCGGGGAGATCGACACGCCTTCGGTGAGCTTTATGAGAGACTGAGCGGGCCCTTGTATTCGCTCGCATGCCGGATGCTGGGCGACGCAGCGGAGGCGGAGGATGCGTTGCAGGATATCTTCGTCCAGATCTGGAAGCGGGCGGAAACTTATGATGCCCGGCAAAGTAGCGTTTTTAGTTGGGCGGTATTGCTCACCCGCAGCCGGTCGATCGACCGACTGCGGATGCGCGGCCGGCGTCTGCGCGTGATCGTGACTTCGGAGAAGGAACACGAGTCGCTGACGGAAGGAACTGCATCCACAGCGGAAAGCGCGGCGGATACACTGAGCAAGAATGAAGATGCGGCACGTGTGCGGGCGAGTTTGCGTGACCTTCCCCTGGAGCAGCGGGAGGCGATCGAGCTGGCCTTCTTTAGTGATTTGACTCACCACGAGATCGCAAGCCGGCTGGCCCAACCTTTAGGAACCGTGAAGGCGCGAATTCGCCGTGGTTTACTGCGGCTGAGGGAGCGGATGCGCTCATCATGATTACGGAAGAACAACAGGACCAGGCGGCCCTTTACGTGTTGGGAATACTCGACGCGGAGGAGGCGAACGCCTTCGAAGCGGCGTTGGCCCAGAACTCCGAGTTGCGCGATCTCGTCCGCGAGCTGCGAGAGGCCGCCGCCAGTGTGGCTCATGGGTCGGAGCCGCGCCCGGTGCCGTTCGGCCTGAAGCAGCGGGTGATGAATGCGGTGGGCGCGTCGGTCACCTCTCCTGTGGCGGTGCGTCCGAGCCTACCCTGGATCCCGTGGGCGATCGCGGCCGCGCTCGCCCTGTCCTGTGGCGCCCTGGCATTGCATCAATCTCGTCTCCAGCGCGAACGCAGCGGGTTGGCGAACGATCGCGGCCGCTGGGAAGAGGAGCGCTCCGGATTATTGGCAGAGCGTGAGCGTCTCACCCAGGAACGCAGCCGGCTTGAAGCCGACCGCGATAAGTTGCAGCGCGAACTGGCGGCGGTCCGGGCCAGCGATCCGTTCGGGCAGGCTGTGATTTACGTCCTCGGCCCGGCCGGCAACACCAGAGGCAAGGGGATTGTCGCCTGGGAGCCGTCACGGCAGAACGGATACATCAAGCTCACGGACATGCCGCGCCCTGTCCGTGGCCGTGACTATCAGCTTTGGGCGGTGGACGCCAATCACAAGGACCCGGTGAGCGCCGGAGTAATTCGAGTGGACAATAACGGAACAGCGCAGATTCGTTTCAAGCCGACGGATGAAGCGCGTCAGGTGAAAGCATTTGCCATCAGTGTCGAGCGTGAAGGCGGCTCGACCAAGAAAGAAGGGCCGATCGTCATGGTCGGTAGCAGCTAGGAGCGGCAGAGCGGGTGCGCGTTTGCGGCGCGACGCGAAAACGCGAAGCTAGCGGATGTTGAGGCTCGTCTTTTTGGCGCTGGCGGCGTGGTCTTTTTCGAGAACACCATTGCTGGCACTCTCGCCGGCGCCGATTACCGCCGAGACGAGTGCTTCTTCGAGCCCCAGCGCTACCCCGGTGGTTTTGAGCGAAGCGACCTTGGCCGACGTGAAGCGTCTCCAGGAGGCAGCATTGCGGAGCGACTACGCCTACCGTGAGGTTGCCCATCTGGCGAACAACATCGGGCCGCGCCTGAGCGGTTCCGCGCAGGCGCAAAAGGCGGTGGAATATGTCGCTGCTGAGATGCGAGCGCTGGGTTGCGAGGTGCAGTTGCCGAAAGTAATGGCGCCGCATTGGGTCCGCGGGGAGGAGATTGGCGCTCTGCTCCAGTTTTCTGGTCAGGCGGCGGGCACCACACAGAAGATTGTCCTCACCGCCCTGGGAGGAAGCGTCGCCACACCGCCGGAAGGTCTGACCGCGGGAGTGATCGCGGTCAAGGACTTCGACGATCTCAAATCGCTCAAGCCCGAGGACGTCAAGGGCAAGATCGTTCTCTTCAACCATCGTTTCGACCGTCAAATGGCGGCGGAGAACCATGGCGGCGATGCCTATGGAGAAGCAGTCATTTATCGGAGCAACGGACCGGGTGTTGCCGCCAAAATGGGTGCTACGGCTTGCCTGATTCGTTCGGTCGGCGGCGCGGAATTCCGGCTTCCTCATACCGGACAGACGGACTATCCCAGCGATGTCCCCAAAATTCCAGCTGCGGCGGTAACGGCGGAAGACGCGGAATTAATCACCGCTCTCACCCGCGAAGGTGGTGTCACCATGCGGCTGGTCCTGACGCCGCAGACCTTACCTCAGGTCGAGAGCGCCAATGTCGTCGCTGATATCAAAGGGAGCGAGCATCCGGAGCAGATCGTGATCGTCTCGGGTCACCTCGATTCATGGGATCTCGGAACGGGCGCAATCGATGATGGGGCGGGCGTCGCAATCTCGATGGAAGCGGCGCACCTGATCCAGGAGTTGCATCTAAGACCAAAGCGGACGGTTCGCATGATTGCGTGGATGAACGAGGAGAACGGGAGCGCCGGAAGTAAGGCCTACGCCGCGGCAAACGCCACGCAGTTAAGCAATCACTTTGGCGCGATCGAGACGGACAACGGAGCGGGACACCCACTTGGGATTAACATCGGGGCCAAGCCGGAAGTGAAGGCAATGCTTGCTCCTCTGGCTAAAATTCTTGAAAGCTCGGGCGCGGGCGTCCTGGCATTGACCGAGCATGCCGGTGCTGATATTGGGCCGCTGGAAAAAGCCGGGGTGCCGGCTTTCGCGCCAATGCAGGACAGCCGATTTTATTTCGATTACCACCATACGGCGGCGGACACCCTCGATAAAATTGTTCCGCGTGAACTGCAGGAAAACGCTGCGGTCGTGGCCGCGCTAACCTACGCGCTGGCGAATATAGAAACCGATCTGCCGCGCTGAGCGGGCGGACCTGATGCGATGAACGTGACAGAAGAGCAGGTGCGAGCCGCGCTGGGATCGGTCAAATACCCTGGGTTCAGCCGCGATATCGTTTCCTTCGGGCTGGTGAAAGAGGTCGCAGCGGAGGAGGGCCGGGTGCGCGTGCAGCTTGTCCTCACAACAAACGATCCGGCCATACCGCGCACGATCAAAGCGGCGGCGGAGAAAGTCTTGCAGCGGCTACCCGGTGTGAACGAGGCAAAGGTGCTGATCGATATTCATGCCCCTCCCACGGGAGCGAGCGGAAACTCCGGTGTCGGGCCAACCCGCATCCCTGGCATCAATCACGTCATTGCCATTGCGAGTGGCAAAGGTGGCGTGGGCAAGTCGACCGTCGCAGCCAACCTCGCCGTCGGATTGCACCAGGCAGGGGCGCGCGTCGGTCTGTGCGACTGCGACATTTACGGGCCGAGTATCTCGCTCATGTTCGGCGCGCGCGAGCAACCGATGGCGACGGATGACAATCGCATTATCCCGATCGAACAATATGGACTGCGGCTGATGTCGATGGGTTTTCTCCTGGATGACGCTTCGCCGGCCATTTTGCGTGGCCCAATGGTCACGCGTTACACCCAGCAATTTCTGCGGCAGGTGGAATGGGGCGAACTCGATGTCCTGGTTTTGGATCTGCCTCCCGGCACGGGCGATATTCAGCTCACCATCGTGCAGACGGTGGCGCTGGCGGGCGCGATCATCGTGACCACGCCACAGGAGGTGGCGCTGATCGACGCGCGTAAGGCCGCAACCATGTTTGCCAAGGTCAACGTCTCCGTCCTGGGGTTGATCGAGAACATGAGCTACTTCGTCTCGCCCTCCGATGGAGTGCGCTACGAAATATTCGGCAGCGGCGGCGGCGAGCGGGAAGCCAGGCGCCTGCGCGTGCCGTTGCTCGGGCAGATCCCGATTGATATTGCCACGCGCGAGAGCGGCGATCGCGGGCGGCCGATCACGGCGGAGGAACCACAGGGCGCGGTGGGCGCGGAGTTTAACCGCATTGCCCGAGGTCTCTGGCAGACGCTAGGTCAGCGGAATTAAGCCGCGGATCTGGCGGCTCGATCCTCGGTGATGCCGGATGGGTATAGGCGATGCTTATCCCAGGAAGTGAGACGGGGGTTGACCTCCACATGGTTTTTATGGATAACACTCCCCGGATGAGCAGCGACGATCAGTCGGAGTTCGTAAAGAACTCCGTGCTCTACAAGGAGTTCCTGGCGGAACGGGAAGAGATTTTGAAGCACAAATGGATCGAGAGCGAAAAGGCGGGGTCGGACATTGGGTTCGAGCGCGCGCTCTTGGATTGGGTGGTCAAGCACCGTTCAAGTTGGCGTCAGAAACGCCTGAAGGAGGGACGCGCCCCGGCCTAGGTTCGCGCCCTCACTTCCTTTAACGCGATCCCGCGAGGTCGCGAAGGAGCATGAGCAACTCTCACCATAATCCCGGCGTCCTGGTCATGGACGCAGATGCTATCCGGCGCGCGCTGCGACGGATTGCGCATGAAATCATCGAGCGCAACCGTGATCTCGCCCAGATCGTTCTCGCCGGAATCCCGGCCCGCGGCAGTGAAATCGCAAGCCGTCTCGGCAAAATTATTTCCACGCTCGAAAGAGTAGAGGTGGCCATAGGCGCGATCGACGTCGCGATGCATCGCGATGATGTCGGGACACGCCCGGACTTACCGGTGGTGCGGCCGTCAAACCTGCCGCTCCCTTTGGAGAACAAGACTGTCATCATCGTCGACGATGTTTTGTTCACCGGGCGCACCGTGCGCGCGGCGATGGATGCGATCACTTCGTTCGGGCGTCCGGACAAGATTCAGCTCGCGGTCCTGATCGATCGCGGACATCGCGAATTGCCGATCCGGGCCGATTACGTCGGAAAAAATCTGCCGACCGCGCCTGGAGAGAAAGTGCGGCTGCGTCTCGGCAAGGGCGAAGATGGCGCCTGGCTGGTTAAGGAAACCGCATGAATGTCGCCCTGCGACTCTCGGGTAGGGTGGGCGTCCCGCCCGCCGGTTTTTGCGTCTCGCGAAAACGATCTTTGGTTGGTCGTGAAATTCTGGACGTGAAGAAGAGTTCGCGAATGCGAGACGCATTCGTCGGCGGGCAAGATGCCCACCCTACCCGAAACCCCACGGGGCGAAATGTGAGCAACCGATGAGCACCCGCTGGAACAGAAAAGACTTGGTGGGACTGCGCGAACTGACGGCGGCGGAGATTACTCTCATCCTCGACACCGCCGATGCTTTCAAACAAGTCGGCACTCGCGAGATCAAGAAAGTGCCGGCGTTGCGTGGCAAGACCCTGGTTAATTTTTTCGTTGAACCCAGTACTCGCACCCGCACCTCGTTTGAGCTCGCCGCCTTGCGCTTAAGCGCGGACGTGATCAACATTTCCGCGGCCACGTCCAGTCTAACGAAAGGTGAAACACTCAAGGATACGGCCAAGATCCTCGAGGCCAATCACGTCGACATCATCGTCCTCCGCCACAGCTCGGCCGGCGCGGCCGCTTTCCTGGCGGAACGAGTGCGGGCCAGCCTAATCAATGCGGGAGACGGTGCGCACGAGCATCCCACCCAGGGCCTGCTCGACGCCTACACCATCCGGGAAAAGAAAAAGTCCTTGGCCGGACTTCACGTCGTCATCGTCGGCGACATTCTTTTTAGCCGGGTGGCACGCTCGAATATCTTTGCCCTCACCAAACTCGGTGCGCGCGTCACTCTCGTGGGCCCGAGTACCCTGGTGCCGGCCGCGTTTGAAAAACTCGGGGTGACGATTTCGCATCGGATCGATGAAGTGCTGCCTTCGGCGGACGTGATCAATCTGCTGCGGATCCAGCACGAGCGGCAGCGAAAAGAGTATTTCCCGGGCTTGGGCGAATACATCCGACTTTTCGGCCTGACCAAAGAACGGGCGCGCCATTTGAAACCGGATTGTCTGATCATGCATCCCGGTCCGATCAACCGAGGCGTCGAGATCGACAGTGAAATTGCCGATTGTAATCAAAGCGTTATTCTCGACCAGGTCAGCAACGGTCTCGCCGTGCGCATGGCTGTCCTTTACCTCTGCGGGGGGATTTCCACGCCGTGAGCACGATTATTCGCGGCGGCCGCATCATCGATCCGGCAAACAAACGGGACGAAACGGGCGATCTCGTCATTAACGAAGGACGGATTGCGGCGTCCGCCGATGGCGGGGATGCGGAAATCATCGATGCCGCCGGGCTGATCGTCGCCCCCGGGTTGATCGATATTCACGTCCATTTCCGTGAGCCGGGGTTCAGCTGGAAGGAGACGATTGCTTCCGGGGCGCGCGCGGCTGCGGCCGGCGGCTTTACCACCGTGGTTTGCATGCCCAATACCGCGCCGGTGGCGGACAGCCCGAGCACGATCGCCTGGATCAAGGATCGCGCGGCGGAAACGGCCTGCGTGAAGGTTTTGCCCGCGGGAGCAATTTCAAAGAATTTGGCGGGGGAAGAACTCGCACCCATCGGATCTCTCGCGCAGGCAGGTGTGGTGGCGATAACGGACGATGGCAAATGCGTGCAGAATCACGAGCTGATGCGGCGCGCGGTCGAGTATGCCCGCATGGTGGGCGTGCCGGTGATGGATCATTGTCAGGATTACAACCTGGTCGGCGACGGCGTCGTGCACGAAGGTTATTGGAGCACGCTGCTTGGTTTGCCGGGGTGGCCGGCCGCGGGCGAAGAGGTCATCGTCGCGCGCAACATTTTGCTGGCGGAATTGTGCGATCATCAGATCCATTGCCAGCACATCAGCGCAGCCAGAAGCGTCCGTCTGATCCGTGAGGCCCGCGCCCGCGGGGTGAAAATCAGCGGCGAAGTCTGCCCTCATCATCTCGTCCTGACGGATGCGGCGATCGAGCGCTTCGACACCAATTACAAGATGAACCCGCCGCTCCGGACGGAAAGTGATGTGGAAGCGTTAGTAGAGGGAATCAGGGACGGCACGCTTTCGATTCTGGCTTCCGATCATGCGCCGCACGCCGGGTTTGAGAAGGAGGTTCCCTTCGACGCCGCCCCCTTTGGAATCATTGGTCTTGAGACGGAACTCGGATTGTTCATCGATTTCCTCGTGCACAAAAAGACGGCGATCTCTCTTCCGCGCCTGATTGAAATGTTCACCGTCGAACCAGCGCGGCTGCTGAAACTGGCCTGCGGAACTTTGTCTGTGGGCGCTCCGGCGGATGTCACCCTCATCAACCCGGAGTTGGAGTGGATGGTGGACGCAGCGATGTTCGCGTCCAGCTCTCGCAACACGCCTTTCCACGGCTGGAAATTAAAGGGGCGCGCGGTGCGCACGTTGTTGAACGGCGAGACGGTGTGGGCGTTATAACGCCACGATCAAACCGCCAATTTTCTTATCGTTCCAACCCGGGCGCTACTGATAGCCGCCACCCTGAATGTAACTCTCGAGATGCTGGATCGTGGCGCTCTGCGTGGAGATGATGTGTTTGACCAGGTCTCCGATCGAGAGCACGCCGATTAACTCGCCTCTATCGACCACCGGAAGGTGGCGCACCCGCCTGTCCGTCATGACGCGCAGACAGTTTTCCACCGTCTCGCTCGGTGCGGCGATGGTGACTTCGGGCGACATGATTTCTTCCACGCGTGTTTCACGCGAGCGTTTGCCGTGCAGAACCATTTTGCGGGTGTAATCGCGCTCCGAGATGATGCCGAGAACGTCTTCACCCCGCATCACCAGTAACGCCCCAACATTCTTCTCGTCCATGAGAGCGACGGCGTCGAAGACCATGGCATCGGGCGAAATGGAGAAAACGCTGGCGCCTTTCTGGCGCAAGATCGCGCTGACTGTTCCGCTCACGTCCATGGTTTAGCGGCGACGCATCTCCGCGAGGCCGGATTTCCAGAGTAGGACGCTGCGAAAATCCGCGCAATCCTTTTCGCCTAACGCGCCCTCGCCGCGTCGCGGCGGAATTTCTCTTCGATTAGGGTGCGAAGGTAGTTCTCGATCGCGGGCTCGCCCAGGCGGGCGATGGCTTCATTAAGAAAACCGGCGACAACAAGGTGTTGCGCTATCTGCGGCGTGATGCCGCGGGAAAGCAGATAAAACATTTCCTCTTCGTTCACCTGGCCGCTGGTGGCGCCATGGCTGCATTTCACGTTATCAGCCAGAATCTCCAGCCCGGGCATGGAATTGGCCTCGGCTTCGTCGCTAAGGAGAAGATTACGCACCGTTTGATAGGCGTCGGTGAAATGGGCCTCCGGCTCCACCCGGATCAGTCCGCCAAAGGTGGACCGGGCGCGGTCGGCAATCGAGTTTTTGTAAAGAAGATCGCTGGTGGTGTGGGGCGAGACATGATCCTGCAGCGTGCGCGCGTCGAACTCCTGCCCGGCGTGGGCCACGGCGACCGCCAGCAAATCACTCCGCGCGCCTTCTCCCGCGAGGCGGCTCAAACTTTCGAAGCGGGAATAGGAGCCGCCGAGATGGAGATTCAGACTCTTGCCCGAAGCGTCGCGCCCGACAGTGGTACCGTTGATCTGCAAAGAGGTGACGTTTTCGCCCCACTCCTGCGCGCAGATATATTTCAAGCTGGCGCCGCGGCCGGCGAAGAGATCATTCACGCCGCAGGCAAATCCGCGTGCGGAGAGATCCCGTGAGCGGAAGTGTTCGATGACGGTGACTTTCGCCATTTCGCCGGCGACAAGAAGAAGGTGAGGAAAGACGGCGCTGTTCTCGCCGGAAAGCCAATGAAAGATCTCGATCGGGTTTTCCAGTTCCACTCCACGGGGGACGTAGATGAAGGTACCGGCACGAACGTGGGCGCGATGGAGCGCGGCAAATTTTGCCGATCCAAGCGCGGCCGGCTGAGCCATGAAATGTTCCCGCACCAGATCCTCATGCTCGATCATGGCACGCCCCAGGGGCAGAAAAATAACGCCGGCGCGGCGCAGTGAATCGGGCAGCGCCACGTCCTCAAGAAGTTGATCGTTGGCGAAGACCAGCCGGTCCGAGGCAGGATCGAGCGGGGTAGAATCAGCCAGAATGCTGGCGCGTTCGCTCTCGATCGGCGCGCGGCCGAGCTGGTAGCGATCGAGCTTCAGAGCGTCGACATTGGAAAAGCGCCAGGCTTGATCCTTGCGCGTGGGGCTCGGCAGCTGGGAGAATTCACGCCAGCCTGCGCGTTGCTGTTCCGCGAACCAGCCAGGCAGATTATCGTCGGCCTGAAATGAAGAAATCAGCGCGGGTGCCGTCACGGCAGAAGCGGCCCGTTCCTCTTTCACTGGCTCAAGCAAAGCGGTGTCCTGGCTCATCTAGCGGCATCGCACCCTCGCCCGCGCGAGAATCTTCCTCGTCATCGTTTTCAGGTATGATCTAGCCGACTGAGCCTTCCATTTCGAGCTCGATCAGTCGCTTCAATTCCACCGAATATTCCATCGGGAACTGGCGGACGAGGTCATTGACGAATCCGTTCACGCTCAGGCTCATCGCCTGCGCCTCGGACAGACCCCGCTGCTGCATATAGAAGATTTGTTCGGCCGAAACCTGCGAGACGCTGGCCTCGTGCTGCACGGAGTTGCCGGTGCCGCGGACGGTGATGGCGGGGTAGGTGTCGGTTCGGCTATTGGAGCTGATGAGCAGGGCGTCGCACTCGGTGTTGTTCCGGCAATTCTTCAGATGCTTGGGCACGTGGACCAGTCCGCGATAAGTGGCGCGGCCGGTGCCGATCGAGATCGACTTCGAGATGATATTGCTCGTCGTTTCATCGGCGGCGTGGATCATCTTGGCGCCGGTGTCCTGATGCTGGCCGTTGTTGGCGAGAGCGATCGAAAGCACTTCCCCGCGCGCTTTGCGTCCTTTGAGAACGACGCCGGGATATTTCATCGTCAGGCGCGAGCCAATATTGCAATCGATCCACTTCACTTCCGCTTCCTCATGCGCGAGCGCGCGCTTGGTCACGAGGTTAAAGACATTGGCCGACCAGTTCTGGACGGTGATGTATTGAATTTTCGCGCCCTTCAGTGCGACCAATTCCACCACTGCGCTATGGAGGGTTGCGGTATTGAACTTCGGCGCGGTGCAGCCTTCCATATAGGTTAGCTCAGCCCCTTCATCCACGATGATGAGCGTGCGCTCGAATTGACCGAAATTTTCAGCGTTGATCCGGAAATAGGCCTGGAGCGGATGCTTCACCTTCACCCCGGGCGGGACGTAGATGAACGAGCCGCCGCTGAAGACAGCGGAGTTTAACGCACTGAATTTATTGTCGCCGGTGGGAATGACCTTGCCAAACCACTTTCGAAATATCTCCGGGTGTTCCTTCAGTCCTTCGGCCGAACCGACAAAAATAACTCCTTGCTCACCAACCGCTTTCTTGATGTTCGAATACACCGCCTCGCTATCGAACTGCGCTTCCACTCCGGCGAGGAATTTGCGTTCCTGCTCGGGAATACCGAGCCGCTCGAAGGTGCGCTTCACATCCTCCGGCACATCTTCCCAGCTCCGTTTCGCCTTCGTGCCGCCACTCAAATAGTAGCGAATCTTATCGAAGACGATGGCATCCAGATCCTTGCTCGCCCAATGCGTCGGCATCGGTTTTCCGAGGAAGGTTTCGAAGGCCTTCAAACGGAAGGCGCGGACCCAGTCCGGGTCTTCCTTAACATCGGAGATGTAGTTGATCACACCTTCGTTCAGGCCTGTGCCCGCATCGAAGTCGTATTTGACGTCGTAAGAAAAATCGCCCGCGCTCCGGTCGAAATCGACTGCCGCAGTTTCAGTATTCGTAGCCATCTTATCAGTCTCCTTGAATCTTAGGAATGTCGTTATGCCAGCGCCGGTTCCTCCGCGTGCTGGCGAATCCAGTCGTAACCTTTTTCCTCCAGCTCAAGCGCCAACTCTTTTCCGCCGCTGCGTACGATCCGGCCCTGCACCATCACATGAACAAAATCAGGTACGATATAATTAAGCAGCCGCTGGTAGTGGGTGATGAGGAGTATGCCCGTTTTGTCGCCGCGCATCGTATTCACCCCTCTGGCCACGACTTTAAGGGCGTCGATGTCGAGGCCGCTGTCAGTTTCATCTAGCACCGCATAGCGCGGCTCCAGCATCGCCATCTGTAAAATCTCACAGCGTTTCTTTTCGCCGCCGGAAAAGCCTTCATTCACCGAACGCGAAGTAAAGGAGCGGTCCATCTCCAGCAGGGCCATTTTCTCATAAAGGTGGGCGTAATACTCGGTCGCTTCCAGTTCTTCGCCTTCAGGTAGACGCGCCTGCACCGCCGCGCGCAAAAAGTTCGCAATCGTCACTCCCGGAATCTCGCTCGGGTATTGGAAGGCGAGAAAAATCCCGTGCCGGGCGCGTTCGTCGGGGTCGAGTTCAAGCACGTTTTCGCCATCGACCAGCACCTCGCCGCTGAGGACGCGGTAATCAGGGTGGCCGGCGATGACCTTCGCCAGGGTGCTCTTACCGGAACCATTCGGTCCCATAATGGCATGCACCTCACCTACCCGGACGACGAGGCTGAGATCCTTGATGATCTCGTTTTCACCGATGGCGGCCCGCAAATTCCGGATTTCTAATTGCTGCATAAGAGAGACGGTCAACATAGCTGATTTTGGCGTCTTCGCGAGAAACGAAGGCACCATTTCCGGGGCCCTGCTGTTTCCCTTCCCGCGCCCGGCGGCAAGAGATGGATTGTCTTCTCCCCTCGGGCATGTCCCATGCTTAAACGAGGTCCGTGGGCATCCCTCCCCTCTACGTCATCCTCCCGTTCGGGACTTTCCACCGATGAACCAGTCACGCCCCGCCGAAACTGTCAGCGAGCTGAATAACCTCATCCAGATCATTTCCAGCACCAGTTCCTTTATCGAAAACATCTGGGACGGAACCACCGGATCGGAGAAGTATTTTTCGATGCTGCGGGCGAGTATTGCGCGCGCCGAGCAGATGACCTCGGGGCTTGCAGCGCAAGCGGGGAGCACGGGGCAAAAACTTCTGTTCCACCCGGATATCGGAGTTCACCGGGAAGCCGCGGGCCGCCCGACGGCGAGCACGAGGCCACAAAGCATTTTGGTGGTGGATGACGAACCGATGACGGGTTCTCTGCTGCAAGCGCTTCTCGCTGACGAAGAATATTCTGCCACCAGCGCTCAATCCGGCTTCGAATGCCTCGATCTTGTGCAACGTGACCCCAGTGCTTACGACCTCATCTTGCTCGATTTCTCCATGCCCGCGATGGACGGGTCGGAAACGTTCCGGCGTCTGCGCAAAATCGCACCTCAGGTCAAGGTTATTCTCATTACCGGCTTCGTCAGTCAGGAGTGTCTCGACCAGCTTGTCAGCGAAGGTTTAAGCGGGTTCTTAGCCAAGCCATTTACCCACTTTCAAATCCTCGCTCTCGTGGAAGCCGTCCTGGGAAATACAGGCGGGAGCGGCACTGCGGCTGCTGTCTAGCATCGTCGTGAGTTCCGCCCTGAGCCCCACGACTTTCGACCAGTTTTGCCAGAACCGGCTTTTCGCCGGGATCGCGCCTGATCTCCTGCAGAGAATTCAGCCGGAAGTCAGGATCCGCCAATACAAGCGTGGTGACGTTATCTTCCAGGAGGGCGATGAGGACGACGCGCTCTATCTTGTCGGAGAAGGCTCGATCAAGATTTCTAAAAACGGGGACGGCGGGAGACAAGAGCTTCTGGGTTACATCGGATCGGGCAACTTTTTTGGCGAGATGGCTCTGCTGGACGGAGAGCCGCGCGGCGCCATGGCGACGGCGGCGGAAACGACTACGCTGGGTGCGGTCAGTCCCCAGACTTTTCAGCATCTCCTGGGTTTGGCGCCCAGCCAGCTGCACATGAATTTTCTGCGCTCGGTCACGAAGCGGCTGCGCAGCGTGAACGCGCACTTCATCAGTGACGTCATGCGTTCGGAGCGACTGAGCCTGGTCGGTTCCATCGCCCACTCCATTATCCACGATCTCACCAATCCTATCTGCATCGTCCGTTGCTGTTCGGACCTGATTTCAAGCGAAACGAACGACCCGCGACTGCGCGAACTCACCCGCATGCTGGACGGCGCGGTGGAGGGCATGCTGGCGATGACGCAGGAACTCCATGATTACGCCCGGGGCACGACAAGGTTGAAAAAACAACTCGTTTCGATTTGGGGCCTGCTGGACCAACTCAACCAATCGGCCCTTCGCCTTCTCCCGGGTAAGAACATTCAATTCGTCAAACATGTCCGCTACGACGGCGACATTGAGATCGACGTGATTCGCTTCACCCGGGTGTTGACCAACCTGATCAAGAATTCGCGCGAAGCGATGCCGGACGGAGGCATCCTCACTCTCACCACCGATCTGGTGCAGGACGAAGTCGTCCTTCGCTTGTCAGACACGGGCGCGGGAATTAATTCCGAGTTGCTGCCTAATCTCTTCGATCCGTTCGTGACCCATGGTAAGACCGATAGCACCGGTTTGGGTCTGGCCATTTCCCGCTCCGTCGTGGAAGCGCATGGAGGGAAGATTTCGATCACCAGCGTGCATGGTAACGGCACCACAGTGGATATCCGTTTGCCCAAGCCGGGGAACAAACAGGTTTAGTTCCGTAGTTCTGCCGGGCCTATTCTAAGCCGGCGCAAGCGTCTGGCTTGCCAGCGTTGCACCGTCTGGCGACACTGCCGGCGTCATGCCCGCGCGGCCGAACCTTGTCGTTTTCCTTCCCGATCAACAGCGTGCGGACACGTTGACGCCGTCCATTGCTCCCCATTTGGCAAAGCTGGCGCAGGAATCGACCGTGTTTGAGCGCGCGTTTGTGACGCAGCCCGTCTGCACCCCGTCGCGTTCCTCGATCATGACGGGGACCTGGCCTCACCAGAATGGCTGCACTCACAATAGCGTTGCCTTACCCCGGCATCTGAAGTGCCTGCCCCAGCTCGTGGAAGGGTATGAGGCGGCCTATTTCGGCAAATGGCATCTGGGTCGCGAGTCGGAGGCGCAGCGCGGTTTTCAGCATTGGATTTCGACCGAAGGCCTGAGCGATTACAGCCGCTTCCTGCTGACTCAGGGGTATCAGCCGGATTGCACCGACGGTTCTTTCTCGGCGCGTTTTGTCAGCGGCTTGCCCGAGGAAATTTCCAAGCCGCATTTCCTGGCAGAACATGCGCGCCGGTTTATCCACGAAAATCGTCACCGACCTTTCATTCTTTTCGTCGCTTTCGTCGAACCGCATTCGCC
>JBDTXE010000014.1:0-15785 GCA_040006335.1 Verrucomicrobiota bacterium
TTTAATGAGCGAGATCGTCACCGGAAAGGATGCCGATTTTAGCGGAGAGCGACTAGTGGAGGGGTACAATGCAAGTTTGGCAAACAATATAGGCAACCTTTTGAATCGAACGCTTTCGATGGCTTCGCGGTTTTTAGACTCCCGTTTGGACAATTCCACCGACGGTCTTTCGGGAGATCGCGTTGCTAGTCCCACTGGTCAGGGCAATCTACTGATTAGTGCCGACCTTCGGCACGCTGCTGTTCACTGGATGATCAAGTATATTGACGAGATGAGCGGGTCTTTGGTTTCTGTCGCGCCGCCCTTTAGGATCGCGGGAAATTGCAATGGCATCATCGACCAAAAGAAGCCTTGGCAGATGGCGAAAGCGAAGGAACAACTCCAAGCGCTTTACACGTTTATATATGACCTCTGCGAATCGCTTCGAATCACAGCCATTCTTCTTTCTCCCATTGTTCCCAACGCCGCCCACGGCATCCTCGACCAACTAAACTGGAAGATGGACCGTAGCGGCGAGGAAGAACGCTTCCATCTGGCCGACGCTGAATGGGGGAAGCTACCGGATGGTCACGTGGTCGGGAAGCCCGTTCCGCTGTTCCCACGAATTGAGATGGATAAGAAGTCTTGAACGAAGTCAACGGGTGTCCTAACAACAAGTAGATGCCCGATTGGATACTCCGCCTGCTTTTGTGGTGCGGTGTTGTTCTGGTCGTGATCGCGGGTCTGTGGGGGACGCGTCCGCCTCGTGCGGTCGGACCCGAGGCGCCGCTCGCTTCGTTCTCAGCCGCGCGGGCGATGTCGCATCTCGCCAAATTCGCTAAGCGCCCGCATCCAATCGGTTCGCCGGAAAATGCGAAGGTGCGCGAATACCTGACCGAAGCGCTCACGCAGCTCGGCGGCGAGGTCCGGATCGAGAAGACGGTTGGTTTTTATTCCCGCAGACGATTTATCCGGATGGGAAACGTGCAGAACATCGTTGCTCGTTACCCGGGAGAGAAAAACCAGGGTGCGGTCATGCTGGTGGCGCATTACGACTCGGTTTCGGTTGGGCCCGGGGCGGCGGACGATGGAGCGGGCGTAATCTCGATTCTGGAGACCGTGCGAGCGCTGCGTGCGGGCGCGCCGTTTCAGAATGATCTCATCGTTCTCTTCACGGACGGGGAGGAGACGGGCTTGCTTGGCGCGTCCGGATTTGTCGCGGATCACCCGGACTTGGCAAAACAAGTGGGCGTTGTTCTGAACCTCGAGGCGCGAGGCAGTTCGGGGCCGGCGCTGATGTTTGAGACCAGCCGGCAAAATGGATGGCTGGTGCCAGAGTTCGCGCGCGCCGCGCCATATCCGATGGCCTCGTCCCTGATGTATGCCGTTTATCAGCTTCTCCCGAACGACACGGACTTATCGGAGCTGAAAGCGAGCGGTGTGGCCGCGCTTAATTTCGCTTTCACCGAAAGTTTTGAAAACTACCACTCGCGGCGTGACAACGTGGCGAACCTCGATCCGCGCAGCGTCCAGCATCTCGGCGGAAACGTGCTCGGGGTGGCGCGGCATTTCCTGGGCTTACCGCGGGATGATCGGAAGAAGCCAGACTGCGTCTATTTCAATTGGCTGGGCGATCGACTGATTGTTTATCCGCGCTGGGTGGCGTGGGCGCTCGTGGCCGCAAGCCTCGCCCTTTTCATCCTAGGCTTGTGGTTGCTCGATCGGCGCGGAGAAAAATTCAGCTTTCTCGGTGCCATCTCGTCCATCTTCGTCGTTCTTGCGGTGAGCGCCGGAATGCTCGTCGCCTGGAGCTTGTTAAAAGTCGCGCTCCCAGTTCCGCTCCAACGGGGCGACACGCCGAGTAATCAATTTATTTTCGCCGGCCTTGTCCTGATCGGCCTGGCGAGCGGGATGGCGGTCCTGCGCTGGATGAGTGCGAAAATCGGCCCGCGATCTCTCCAAGCGGGGCTGATCTTCATGTTGATGATTCTCAACGCCGCCGTCTGCTTCCTGCTGCCGGGCGGAAGCTACCTCTTCCAATGGCCGATCCTCGTCGGTCTGATCAGTCTTTTCCTTGTTCTTTCCACCAGAACACCAGGAAAGATGGCGCTGGCGTCATCGGTTTCAGCCGCGCCGACGCTCCTGCTCCTGAGCCCGCTGATGTATCTACTTGTCGTTAACCTCGATCTCAACGCTATCTCCATCCTGGCTGCCGGTCTTCTTCTGGCCATTTCGCTGTCGGTCGCATGGCCGTTCTTCGACTTCGCCGCGGGAAAACTCCGGCCCTTTTCCATCATCACGATCGTCCTTGGGCTTGTTCTAATTTTCTCCGGCGCCGTGCTGGCGCCTGCCAGTGCGGAGCACCCTCGCCGGGATGACTTGACCTACGTCGTCAGTGCCAATCAGCAACAGGCGAGGTGGCTCAGCGATGATGCAAAACCGGACCGATGGACGCGACCATACCTCGGCGAACAACCCGAAGACGGGGCGCAGCCTGCCTTTACTGGAACGGCCCGCGCCTTTCTCTCCGCCAGTGCGCCAATGCAAGCTCTCCCGCCGCCGGTCGCTGAGGTGCTGGACGACCGACGCGAAGGTGAGGGACGGCATTTGCGCCTGCACCTGCAATCGCGGCGGGGCGGGAGCACGATCCTGATGCGTCTGCCGATCGAGGTCGAGGTCGAGTCCGTGTCCTGGAATGGACGGAGGCAGAAGGTGCACGGCTCCAACAGAGAGGCCTGGCTGATCCGCGCCGAAGCCGTTCCGTCGGAAGGCGTGGAGGTGGAATTGGAGGTAAGAGGGCAGGGGCCGCTGCCTTGTTGGCTGGCAGATTCGACCGCGGGTTTGCCGGAAGTGACTACGCGGCCCGACGACCTGATGGCGGAAGCGAATAGCGATGTGACGATCGTGGTTCGCGAACAGACTTTCTAACGAAGAATGGCTTTCGACGTTCGAGGCTACTGGAGACACTCCTCGAGAGCGTCGGGCTCGCCGCGTAGAACCGCGAGGGCCTCGCCGGCAAAATGGAGCGAGCCAGTGAGCAGGATTCGCTCCGGATAATTTTTCGCGGTCACGAGGGCTGCCTGAGTGTCGTCGACCACGACGGAGTCGATCCCAAGACTTGTTGCTACGACCTGCAATTGACTTGCCTCTTCGGCCCGCGAGCTCCGGATTTTGGGAAGAATAAAACGCCGCGCCATCTGCGCGAGCGTCGTCATTATTTGGCTCGTGTTTTTATCGGAGAGGATGGCGAGGACGATGGAAGCACGCTCTTTCCCAAACTCGTGACGCCACGTTTCCGCCAGCATGGTCGCGCCGGCGGGATTGTGCGCGCCATCGATCGTGATGCGCTGGCCCCATGGCTGGAAACGCGCTGGCCACTCGACTTCCGTCAGACCGCGGGCGATGACGTTTTCAGTTAGTTCGAGGCCAAGAGCGCGCACCGCGGCTACCGCCAGGGCCGCATTCATCTGCTGATGCATCCCGATCAGACCGATGCGTGTGGAGGTCCAAGGTTGGTCAATCGTTTCGAGCGGCGCGGCACAGGCGCGTGCGCGGGCACGGATCACATTCGCAGCCTCAGGCGGCTGCAGCGCCGAGACAACCGGGACCCCCGCTTTTATAATGCCAGCTTTTTCGGCGGCAATTTCCGCCAAGGTATGACCAAGCCATTTCTCGTGATCGAAGGAGATGGGCGTAATGGCGGAAGCTGAACTCGGAACGATATTGGTGGCGTCGAGTCGTCCACCCAAGCCCGTCTCGAGGACGAGGGCATCGCAATCCCTTTCGGCGAAATGCAACAAGGCGAGCGCGGTAGCGATTTCGAAGAATGTCGGGGGCGTTTCCCATGAGGCGGTCATTTCGTGAATGCGAGTGAGGCCGCGGGCCGCGTCCGTTTGGCTGATCATTTCGCCGTTTACGCGGATGCGCTCGCGGAAGCTGACGAGGTGAGGGGAGGTGAAGAGACCGCAGCGATATTCGCCCGCACGCAGAATCGAATCTGCCATGGCACAGACGCTGCCTTTGCCATTCGTGCCAGCGACATGGAGGACGCGCGGGAAATTGATGAGACGCAGCTCGCGCAACAACCGTTCGATATTCTCCAGCCCGAGCTTGATCCCGAAGGCTTGAGTGGCGTAAAGCCACGCCAGTGCTGCGGGGTAGTTCACGCCCCCGCCCGGGCGAAGTACTGCAGGAACTGCGCGATCTGCGGACGCAACCGTTTGCGGTGAACGATCTGATCGATCAGACCGTGTTCTTCTAGAAATTCCGCAGTCTGAAACCCTTTGGGTAAATCCTGGTGGGTCGTCTCCTTGATCACGCGCGGGCCGGCAAATCCAATCATGCTGCGGGGCTCGGCCAGAATGACGTCACCTAACGATGCATAGCTAGCCATTACCCCCGCGGTAGTGGGATTAGTCAGGACAGAGATGTAAGGCAGCCTGGCGTCGGCATGGCGCGAGAGCGCGGCACTGGTTTTCGCCATCTGCATCAGGCTCAACATTCCTTCATACATCCGCGCACCCCCGGAAGCGGAAATGATAATCACGGGGGTCCGCTCGGCCGTCCCTCTCTCGATCGTCCGGGTAAGACGCTCGCCCACGACTGACCCCATGGTGGCGGCGAGGAAGCTGAAATCCATTACCCCCACACCGACGCGCTGCCCCTCGAGGTTGCCGGTTCCGGTGAGGACGGCGTCGGTCAGGCCGGTGGCATCCTGGTATTTTTTTAGACGGTCTTTGTAGGAAGCCTGGCCGTGAAAACGCAGGGTGTCGACGGACTGCAGATGTGCGTCCATTTCGACGAATGTGTCCGGATCGAGCAGCTGTTCGGTCCGCTCTTTGGCCGACTGCGCGAAGTGATAATCGCACCGGGGACAAACCCGCTGGTTTTCCGTGAGCTCGATATCATGCACGACATCGGAACAGCCGGGACACTTTTGCCAGAGCCCCTGCGGCATCTCGCGCTTGCGACGGCCCTGGACTTTGAGAATGGGCTTTTTGAAAATGGCCATGATGGGGCAGGAAGCTCAGGCGCGAGCAGCGGTGATGGCGCAAACAGAGGCCGCGCCACCGCGGCGCAAAACCCTCGCGCACTCGCTCAAAGTCGAACCGGTGGTAAGGATGTCATCGACGAGCAACACGCGTGAGTTTCGCACGTCGACCGCCGATCGTAAACGAAAGGCATCGCGAAGATTTTCCATCCGTTCGGCGCGATCGAGCGCGGTCTGGGTGGTGGTGTAACGAATGCGCTCCAAGGCGTGGCGCACGGGCAGTCGGGCGTCGTGACTAAGACCGCCTGCGAGCAGCTCCGCCTGGTTGAAACCACGCTCGCGCCGGCGCGCTGGATGTAGCGGCACGGGAACGAGGAAATCAAACGATCGCTCCCGCAGGCGATCATCCTCGAGCGCGCGACGAAGCCATTGCCCGATCAGGTGTCGCAGGTGCAGCTGGCGATTATATTTGAACCGCAGCATGACGAAACGCACCACGCCGCGACTGCGATAAGCGGAGACAGCGGCATCAAAATAGAGGCGGCGATGCGAGCAGTTCGGGCACACGAAACTACCGTCGATCGCCCCAGGAAAAGACTCCGAACATTTCTCGCAGAAAGGCGGCACAATTCGCAGCGCCCGCTTCTCGCAGGTTGAGCAAAGGTATTGCCCCGGCGCGGTTGCGCATTCGCAGACCGCGCAGGAGGGCGGATAAAATAGCGAGATCAGCCCGGATAAAGGCTCAAGCTTCATCGTCGCTCCGAAGTCAGCCACCAAAAGAGCAACGCCCACGTAAGCAAGGCGAGCGCAAGCGGAATCAGTCCGACGACGAGTGACGTTCCCAGCCACGGGAGGATGAGCATTTGGCGAAAGGTCATTTTGCCAAAGATTCCGCTGACAAAAATCCAGCCGCTGTGCAAGCCAATCGGAAGCCAGAGTGAAGCCGTGCGCTGGCGGGCATGAGCGAGAATACAACCGAGAAGAAAGAGGGTGCTGAATCCGGCAAGGAGCATGATCGGATCGCAAAATTGGGCGAAGGAATGCGCGATGGAATTGAATCCGGAAGCCCAGGTTACGAGCGGGTTGGTCGACTTGGGCGCCTTGAGAAAATGAAGAATGGCGAAGAAGGCGGCCGAAACCAGCCCGGCTGTGAACGGGCGCAAATCTCGCAAAAGGACACCGAGGAGTAGTCCGCGAAAAAACAGCTCTTCGAGGAGAGGCACGGCGGCCGCGGCGGCAGTCATCGTTGCCATCCCGCTCCAGGGAAGTTCCGGCTTCAGGACGAAGACCTTGGCCATGACCAGGCCGACGGCGGCGCAGGCGAGGGGAATTCCCGCGAGAAGAAATCCGATACCAGCGTCCCGGCCCGCGTGAGCATTCGGCCGCAAGCCCAATTCACTCCTCGAGCGTAACCGGAGAGAGCGGAGCAGCGGCCAGAAAAAGAGGAGCGCGCAAATCAGCAGGGCGCGATGGAAATAGGTTTCAAAAGAATAATGGCCAAGAAACGGCAGGATGCCGTGAGCGACGAGGGCTTGCGCACCCCAGTAGAGGGGCGGGGCGAGGAGCGCTCCGACCAGCAGAACCGCAAGGAAATAAGCGAAGAGTTTGGCGCCCCCTTTCAAGGGCGCTAATCTAAGGGCCGCAAGATATGCCGCGTCAACATGTATGGACGGAGCGAGCCGAGGACGGGATGAAGCGCGAAATTCGCGCCACCTGGTTCGCGCACGAGTGGCGCCTGCAGGCCAAGAGGGCCGACGAGGAGAAGTGGACTTATTACACCGCTCCGCTGCAGGCGGACCTCCTCACTCTCCAGGATTTGATCGAGCGGAAATACCGTCGCCGCCGCGCCACGATCGACGAACTGAAGGCAGTGGCGAAACTGGTGGAGGAAAATGTGGGAATGAGCATTTCGGAAAGGGTGCTCCCGCCCGCGCCGAAGCCGGAAGCGCAAGATGGCGAGGATCGCTAAAGCACGCCTCGATCACGAGCTGGTGCAGCGCGCGATCTATTCGAGCCGCGAGCAGGCCCAGCGTGCGATCATGGCCGGCGAAGTCCGGGTAAATGATCACGTCGTGGACAAGGCCTCCACTCTGGTTTCGCCCGACGCGGCGATTACGTCGACCGCTCCGCCACGTTTCGTTAGTCGCGGCGGGATTAAGCTCGATGGGGCGCTCGATCACTTCCAAATCAATGTGCAGGATCAGGTGGCGGTTGATCTCGGGGCTTCCACCGGCGGTTTTACCGATTGCCTGCTGCAGCGCGGAGCCGCCAAAGTTTACGCGATCGATGTCGGCCACGGTCAGCTGGCCTGGAAAATCCGATGCGATCCGCGGGTGGTCGTTTTTGAAAAGATTAATGCGCGTACCTTGCCTCGCGGCCTCGTGCCGGAGGTGGCCGCGCTGTGCGTGATCGATGTTTCCTTCATTTCACTGACTTTGGTCTTGCCCAACGCTTTTGAGCTGTTAACTGCGAGCGGAACAGTGCTGGCCTTGATCAAACCACAGTTCGAACTGGAGCGAGCAGATGTTGCGCGCGGGGGAGTGGTGCGCGATCCGGTCAAGCAGGCGAAAGCAGTCAGTAAAATTTTCGCCTTCATTACCGCGGGCGGCCACGACGTCGTTGGCACCGTTCCATCGGTCATCACCGGGACTGACGGAAACCAGGAATCGTTCATATGCGTCCGAAAACGGTCGGCTTGATTGCGCATACCGGAAAGACCGGCGCCGCCGATTTGACCCGCGCGGTCGCGGAAGAATTCGCGCGTAAATCCGTGAATGTTCTAGTGGAGGAAGCGACGGCGAACATCGCCCGGCTCGTATCGGCGGGCAGCGCGGCCAAGATCGCGCAAGCCTCCGAGTTGCTGGTGGTGCTAGGGGGCGACGGAACGTTGTTAAACGCGGTCGCGCAGTGCGGCACGTCCGGGAGGAAATTCTTCGGGATTAATATTGGTTCGCTTGGCTTTCTGAACTGCGCGAATTCTTCCGGTTATCGCGAAGCAATTGACGCTATTGCCGACGGTCGCGTTAGATACAGCGAGCGTATTCTGCTTGAGGTGCGCCTGATGGTCGGTGAAAAAGTCGTTTCAAAGGCGGACGCGCTCAATGATGCAGTTATAAGTCGCGGCGATCTTTCCCGCCTCATCCGCCTTTGGACTCGAATCAACGGCGAACCTCTCACCGAGTTCAACGCCGACGGTCTGATAATTGCCACGCCGACCGGCTCGACCGCATACTCGCTCTCGGCCGGGGGACCCATCCTGGAGCCGGAGTCGGGTGTCTTCGTCATTACTCCGATCTGCCCGCACGCTTTAACCAATCGATCTGTAATTGTCAGCGATTCGTCCGAGGTCGAGGTCGGACCCGCTCGTAAACGGAACCCCATCTTTCTCAGTGTCGATGGACGTCCACCGGAAAGAATTCCGGAGGATGGTGTCGTTCATATCCGGCGTTCCAGGCATAAGGTGCAACTTGGTTTCCTGCCAGACCTCACCTTTTTCAGCGTCCTGCGCCAGAAGCTCAAGTGGAGTGGGAGCAACCTTTAGTTGCCTGAACTGTTTTTTGCCCTCGTTCGATCAGCTGCCGCTCGGTCGAGTGGTGAAATGCGGATACTTCTAGCCGGATATGTTTGCCCTTCCTCGTGCCGAGTTCCCTGAGTCTCCGCCGCAATTGGCCGCCGCTTTGGAGGAAGGTCTGCGCGCATTCGTGACGGGACGCGATGGCATGGTCAGCGTTCGCGGAGAAAATCTGCGCGATCTGACCGAGCTGAAGGCGGACCTATCCGGCGCCGTGCTGGACGAGAATTACCGCCCGTCCCTTCCGCGTCTCGAAGAAACCACGCCCGCAGTGTTTTCGCGTTCCGTCCTGATAAAAGGGAATCCTCTCACGGTTCGACGCCATCAATTCGAGTTCTCTGTTGAAGGTAAAAACGTCGAGCTTCATCAGACCAAAAGCGCGGATGGAAAACTTTGGCTGGTCCCGACAAAAGCTGATGACGGTCGGATTACATTAAGTATCGATCGGGAAGAGCTTGCCGCTGCGATTACAACAGCGGCGCGGGAGCAGGCTGGCGCTCAAGGAATAACCATCGAGAAGGTGAATCTTGAGCTTGAAACGGTGGACGCGCACTGCCTGCGCGCCAAGATTACCGTTCATGCGCGCAAGCTATTTCTGCGTGCGCTTCTCCACCTGCGAGCGGCCGTGGCGGTGAGCGACGAACTGGTCGCCACCGTTTCGGATCTGAGTTGCAAAGGGGAGGGAGCAATCGCCAGCCTCGCCTGCGCCGCGATCGATCCTCACCTGCGCAAAATCGAAGGGCGGGCATTTCCGCTTTCTGGACTGCCCTTGGGCGGAATGAAATTGCGCGACGTCCGCCTCGACCTTCCTGGCAGCCGTGTCGTTGCTACCGCAGAATTCGGAACGGCTTAGGATGCTTTGTTTGTTCGCGCCTCGGCCACGATCTGATCAAGCACCGTCCGCAGTTCGGCGAAATCCACCGGCTTGGTCAAGTGATAGTCGAACCCGGCCTCGCGCCCTCGTTCGATGTCTTCGGCCTCGCCCCGAGCGGTAAGGGCAACGCCGGTGACCTGTTGTCGCCGCTTTACTTCGCGGATGACGTCGTAACCGCTGCCGTCGGGCAAGCCGAGATCGCTGACCACCGCGTCGAAGTGTTTCGCGGCGGCAAAGGCCATCGCACTCTTCACCGTATCAGCCGCAGAAATCGAGTGTCCGAAGTGCCCGAGTAGACCGGTGAGCACGCGACGAGTGTCGCCATGATCTTCCACCACCAAAATCTGCAATGACATGAGTTGTTCTGGCCAGCGTTCCCTCGAGCCGACGCCTTTAGTTCGGAAAAAAGGAGACCAACGGACGCCTTTCCCGAAGAAGAAGCCTTTTCCATGCCCAAGGTGCTGACGGGTGCCATGTGCTAAAGTCGACTGCAATGAGCGCCCCGGTTTCATTTTTATCGCCGCGAGAGCAGACTTCTGACGATGAGATTTTCAGCAGGGCGCAAGACTTCTATCAAATGGTGCAACAGCGCCGGACGGTGCGCGATTTCTCCGATCGACCCGTGCCGCGCGGCGTGATTGAGCATTGCATTCACGCCGCCGGCACCGCGCCCAACGGAGCCAATCTGCAGCCGTGGCATTTCGTCGCGATCGAGGATGCGGCGATAAAACGCGAGATCCGGGCCGCGGCCGAGGAAGAAGAAAAGGAGTTCTATCAGCACCGCGCCCCACAGGAGTGGTTGAATGCGCTCGCACCGCTGGGAACCGATTGGCACAAACCATTTCTCGAAATCGCACCGTGGCTGATTGCTGTTTTCGTTCAGCCATTCCGCATCATGCCCGACGGCACGCGCGCGAAAACATATTACGCGATCGAGTCGGTCGGCATCGCTACCGGGATTCTGGTCACGGCAGTGCACGCATGTGGTCTGGTCGCCCTGACCCACACTCCGAGCCCGATGGGATTTTTGAATCGCATTCTTGGTCGCCCCGCGCACGAGAAACCGTTCGTGCTTCTCGTGGTCGGCCACCCCGCGCCCGAAGCGCGCTTGCCTGATATCGCGCGCAAACCGCTGCACGAGATCAGCACCTTCCGCTAGAAATTCGGTCGCAAGAATCCTGTCGCCGCGGTCTGCGACCGCTGGATCCCGGCCGGATGCATACGGCGGTCATAGACCGCCGCTACAGCCGCGAATCAATTTGCTGAGGCTATATCCAGAACCGCGGGCTCAGCCGGGCAATGGAAAACGGCTGGTTAATTCGCGCACTTTATCGCGCACGGCGTTGAGAGCGGCGTCCTCCTGCCCCTGCGACAATGCCTCGACCAGCAGGTCGGCGACAACAAACATCTCTTCCTCGCGCATCCCGCGCGTGGTTACCGCCGGCGTGCCGATGCGAATACCGCCTGGTTTGAAAATCGGATAGGTATCGAAAGGAATGGCATTTTTGTTCACCGTGATCCCGGCGCGATCGAGGGTTTCCTGCGCTTGCCGGCCGTTGATCTCCTTCGGCCGCAGATCCACCAGCATAAGATGGTTATCCGTGCCACCGGAGACGATCCGGAAACCATGCTTCGTTAGCCCGGCGGCGAGCGCCTTGGCGTTGATCACGACCTGCCGCTGGTATTCGCGGAATTGCGGGCGGAGCGCTTCGTGAAAACAAACCGCTTTCGCCGCGATGACGTGCATGAGCGGCCCACCCTGGATCCCGGGGAAAAGCGTCGAATCGATCTGCTTGGCGTATTGCTCCTGGCAAAGGACGATTCCGCCGCGCGGTCCGCGCAGGCTCTTGTGCGTCGTAGTAGTGACAAATTGAGCGTGTGGCACCGGGCTCGGATGCTGCCCACCGGCGACGAGGCCCGCGATGTGCGCCATGTCGATAAAAAGCAACGCGCCCACGCTATCGGCGATGCGCCGGAGGCGCGGATAATCCAGGGTCCGCGGATAAGCCGACGCCCCGGCCGTAATCATCGCGGGCTTGGTTTCGACGGCGAGACGTTCCAGCTCATCGTAGTCGATGCATTCCGTTTTCTGGTCCACGCCGTAATGCGTGACCTGATAAAACTTGCCGGAGAAATTCGCCGGGTGTCCGTGCGTGAGATGACCCCCGTGCGCCAGATTCATGGTCAAAATCTTGTCGCCGGGTTTGAGCGCGGAAAAATAGACCGCCATGTTGGCCTGGGCACCGCTGTGCGGTTGCACGTTGACGTGATCGGCGCCGAAAAGTTCTTTGGCCCGATCGATCGCCAGCTGTTCCGCTTTGTCGACATTTTCGCAGCCGCCATACCACCGCTTCCCGGGATAGCCTTCGGCGTATTTGTTCGTGAGGCAGCTACCCTGCGCCTCCATCACCGCGCGACTGGTGAAATTTTCCGAAGCGATCAGCTCGATGTTTTCGCGCTGTCGTTTTTCCTCCGCCGCAATGGCATCGGCTATCTCGCTATCCACGGCGCGCAGTCCGCCGCTCGGTGGTCGCAAGGGATCTGAAGTGGTGGGTGTGATGTCACTCATGGGAAATGCGGGACGCCCGCCCGCGCGAGCGGTGGCCGGGAGGGCCACTCCGGCTTGTTCTACAAATGCGAGCACGCTCGGTAAAGCACTTTTGATCGTGCGCGCGCAACTGTTGTAAACATCGCGCCCCAGGCCAATGGGATCGGGAACATCGAGCCAGGAGGTCGCACCCTGTCGCTCGAATTCCCGCAGCAAAAAAGTCTTCTCGGCGGCCTCGGGAAAGAGAAGATCAATCGCTTCCACATGTGAGCCGGTCATGGCGAAAATGTGCGTGGCGCGCGCCACCAGTTCGAGCGTCAGCGGCTGACTGCGCAACCCTCGAATATTCACGCCCTCACTTGCGCAAACGTCCACCGCGTGAGGGCTGGGCGGCTGGCCGCGGGCAGCGTGCACCCCGGCGGATCCGACCTCAATATCCTTGCGATTTCGCAGGAGCCGGAGGAAAAGGCCTTCCGCAATCGGACTTCGGCAAATGTTTCCCGTGCAAACAAAAAGGACGCTTTTCACAAGGTGCGAGTGGCTTTCACGCGCGCGTTGCCAAACTAGTTTCGGGCGGGGGGAAGTCAAAAACGTGCTCTCCCCGCGGGCGATGGACTGCGTATGAACTCACGCTGGAAGCAGTTTCGCTACCGTCTGGAATACCTCGCGCTGAGCAGTCTGGCCGCCGTGATTTCACTCCTGCCGCGAGCGGGAGTGGTGGCGCTGGCGCAGCTGGCTGGCCTCCTTGCCTTTACTTTTGATCGCGCCGGCCGCCGCGTCGCCCTGGCCAATCTGGATGTCGCTTTTAGTGAGACTCATTCCCTGGCTGAGAAGCGTTTACTCGCCCGCGAATCGTATCAACATTTTGCCCGAACGATGATCGATCTGATGTGGAGCCCGCGTCTGTCGCGAGAAAATTATACCAATTACCTAGAGCTGGAGCCGTTTCCGCAAAAGCCCGGCGAGGGCATCATCATTGCCCTCTTCCACTACAGCAATTTCGAATGGCTCGGTCACGCCTGCGGCTACGCGGGGCACACCGGGACCGTCATCGCCGAAGAGTTCAAGAATCCGTTGCTCGCTCCGCTTTTCCGGCGTTGGCGCGAACAATCCGGCCATACCGTAACGACGCAGCACGCGGGAGTGTTTCGCCTTTTCAAAACGCTTCGGCGCGGAGGAATCGCGGCGATGTTTTTCGATCTCAGTGTGCCCGCGGGAGCTTCGGCCGTCGCCGTTAATTGCTTCGGCCTTTGGAAAAGTGTCACTTCCGCACCCGCCCGACTCGCGCAACGAGTGGGCGTGTCGATTGTGCCGGCCTATAGCCAGCCACTGGCGGGAGGTCGTTATCGTATCGTCTTCCTTGATCCAGTGGTGGCGGATGCAACCATGACTCCGCGTCAGATCACCCAGGCCTGCTGGGATTCCTTCGAGCCGGTGGTGCGGGCTCACCCCGCTCCATGGCTCTGGATGTATAAGCATTGGCGGCAGCGGCCGGAGGAAGAGGGCGAGCGTTATCCCTTCTACGCGAGCGAGCTCACTCGTTTTGAACGCATGCTGCGGCGGCCCTAACGAATCGCGAACGTATCCTGACGTTCTTCAGCATTCGACCGTATCCGCGATCCCGCCGGCAACGGTGGCAAAGTGAAGCCGAGCTTTTCGCCGACGTATTGAGCCGATCCCCGCAGCGACGCTTCCCGGTCCCGCGCAATTTCCAAGTCCCTTTGCAAAATTCCGGCCAGCATCCGCAGGAGCGGGATAGATTTGCTCCCGCCTCCCGAGACGATGATGCGACTGACCGGGCCCGCACGCTCCTGGAGAATGTGCAAGATAGCCGCGATTCGCCAGAGCGAGTCGCGGACGAGAGATTCGCGATCGGCCGAAGGTGACGGACGTTCCGCCGCTCCCTCTAATTCTATCCTGTGCTCCGGCCAGTCCGGCGCTCGCTCGGGCAGAAAGCGCGGCGGTCTTCCCCCGGATGCGCGGTCGTTGGGGCGAAACAAATTACTCGCGTTGCTAACCGCGCCGCCGCAAACGTAGCGCTCTTCGTCCACGAGATAGCGGAACAATCCGAATGGCACCTTCGTCTTGCGCGACAGCATGACCCGCAAAGCCGCGCTCGTGCCCAGATTGATCGCAGCAATTCCCGGCGCATTCGCCCCGCAGCCGAGATTGCCGGCGGCGCCGTCTCCGATCGGGCAGAAAACATCGGGAACGAGTTCCGCGCGCACGACCGGAAGCTGAGAAACGTCAATCTGCGCCGCCGCACACAACTCGCCATCCCACCGGCGCGTCGTCTGATTCCAAAGCCCCGTGGCGCTCGCCATGGAAGCACTGGTGGCAAGCTCGCCGAAAAGCCGCAGAAAAATCCAGTCGGAAGGCGAAACCCAGAAGCGCACCCGTCGAAACAAAATTGCATCTGTTCGCCGCGACCAGCGCAGCTTCGCCGGCCAAAAGGGAAAACGCAGCATGCAACCGGTTCGCTGCAGGACTCGGTTCTCGTTAACTTTCTTTCGTAATCGCGCAGCGTCGGCGCGGCTGCGCCCGTCAGCCCAGGTATAGATCGGAGTGATCGGTCGGCGTTTTCCGTCGAGACCAACAAGCCCGTGCCAAAAAGCGCAACCACCGATCGCATCATACTTACCCGCGCCGGTGGCGGCGAAGCAGACCCGCGCCGCCGTTAATAGCTGGCGCGGGGAAAGCTCAGCCGCTTGCCCAGCGCTGGTGCGCAGCGAATAAGCGCACCGCGAGCGCAAACGCGCGCGCCCGCGGTCGTCGAAGATAGCGGCACGGGTAGAGGAACTTCCCACGTCGAAAACCAGCGCCCGCATCCTTGTTCTAAGATAAAGAGGTGGCAGGGCAACGCGATTCGCGCTGGCGCTCGCGCCGCTTTTTCACGAGTTTATCCGCCGCATGGCGGAAGCTCGCTCGCCTGGCTTCACCAGAAGTCGGGCGTTCCGATGGTTCCTGGCGAAGTGAGCGCCGAGCAAAGCGAGGTCCTTCGGTCCGAGCCGGACTGGCATGTCTGCGCGGCTCAGGATGACAAACGGGCGCTCGCCGCCTCAGATGACATCTTGGTTTCACCTATACAGTGCACTAGGAACCACCCTTCTTCAGGGTGGCGAGCAAGGCTGGCCGCCGCCGCAACTTCTGTGTCAGCGCCTCGATGGCATGCACTGTCGGCGCACTGAGATGATGCTCCATTCCTTCCACGTCGTGATGGATCACCTTCTCTTCGAGCCCGAGAAGCTGGAGGAAATCGGTCAAGAGCTGGTGTCGGCGTGTGATACTGCGAGCGAGCGTTTCGCCCGCTGACGTGAGGACGAGGCCGCGATATTTTTCATACTTGAGCAGACCTTCGCCATCCAGCCGTTGCACCATATTGCTGACGCTCGCCTGAGAAATTCGGAGACTGGTGGCGATATCAACGACGCGGGCATAGCCCTTTGAATTGATCAAGGCGAGAATCCGCTCGAGATAATCCTCTACCGCGGTCGAGCTGCGGATCTTTGCCGGCATGAGTAAAGCGACGTTAGAAGGTACCGAACATTGTGCCAAGTGAAATTATTTGGGGGTTGACAGATATTTAGAAACGAATAACTAAATTAGGCATGTCTAATTCTGGGACGGACGCTGCTCCCACCACCGCGGGGTGGAGGGGCGTGCCGCCGCGGCCCAGCCTTTCCGAAGTCCATCGTAGCCTGGTGGTCCCGCAGTCGGCGTCCTTCCTCCGCAAACTGATCGCTTTCGCCGGGCCCGGTTTCCTCGTCGCGGTGGGATACATGGATCCGGGCAATTGGGCGACCGATCTGGCCGGCGGCTCCAA
>JBDTXE010000015.1:0-14886 GCA_040006335.1 Verrucomicrobiota bacterium
CGTCGTGCACGTCGCCGTGCATCCCGACGAAACCACCGACGGTGGAAAAACTCTTGCCGGCATCATCGCTCACGATCAAGGCGCCGTCGGTTTTGAAAACGCGATCGGGGTTTTTCGGATCGACGACCAGATTGGCGAAATAGAACGGGCGCCATACCATCCAGCTACTCTTGTCTCGCTTGTCCCAGGTGGCGCCACCGTCATCGGAAACGAAGAGCGCGCTCTCGGTCGATTCGACGAAGCAATAGACGCGCTTGGCATTCGACGGCGCGATCGCCACGGCTAAACGGCCGTAAGGCTTTTGCGGAAAGCCTTTGCTCGTCTCGGGAGTGACTTCTGTCCAAGTGGCGCCGCCATCGGCGGTGCGAAAAAGGCCACTGCCCGAAGGTGCCTGCGGTCCATCGCCGCCGGAACGGAACGTCCAGCCCTTGCGCCGGAAATCCCACATCGCCGCGAACATCACGTCGGGATTGCCCGGGTCCATCGCCAAACCGGAGCATCCCGTGGAAGCGTTGCCGCCTTTCAAAATCAGATTCCAAGACTTTCCGCCATCGGTGGTTTTGTAGAGCCCGCGATCGTTCGAATCGCTCCAGAGCGGGCCTGGGACGGCGGCAAACACGGTATCGCTCCCCTTGGGGCTCACCGCGATGTGGGCAATCCGCTCGGATTTTGGCAGTCCCGCATTGGTCCAGGTTTCACCGCCGTCGGTTGATTTATAAATACCGTCCCCGATGGAGACGCTGTTGCGCGTCCACGATTCGCCGGTTCCTACCCAGACGTTTTTCTGATTCTTCGGATCGAGCGCGATGGCGCCAATCGATTGGACCGCCTGGTCGTCGAAGACTGGGCGGAAACGCGTTCCACTGTCGTCTGATTTCCAAACGCCGCCGCTGGCAGCGCCAACGAACATTCTGACTTTGCCGGAGTCTTCTTTGTTGGCCGCGATCGCTGAGATGCGCCCGCTCATCGCGGCAGAGCCAATATTCCGGGCCCCTACGCCGGAAACGCTGGAGGAATTATAGGTCGGCTGTTCCGCCGCGGACACGGCAGCAGAGGCAGAGAGCAAAACCAGCAGAACCAATCGCCGGCCAAAACGAAATGAAATTTGGAAGATATACATGGGATCAATCACTTGGCGGGCGTTGCGGGAAATTGGAAAATGGCATCGTCGACTGGAACATTAGGTTCGCCTTTCTCGATGATTATTTTCTGTTTATCGGTCGCGCCCTTCGCACCGATATCGACCGAAAAGGGCAGAAAGACGCCGCCCACTTTTTCGTAGTCGCCGAAATCGGCTTCCTGTTCGACCTGCGCGCCATGAACCGTCCGTTGCGTCAAGGTGCGAATCTCGAGGAACTGATCGGGATCGAGATAAACGATCACGACGTCGCCATTTTTGCGCACCACCCGCAGTTTGTGCGCGAGCGTCCCATCCACGTCTTCCGTCCCCAGGTAATCGACCGTGCTGCCCTTGGCCTGCCAATCGACCAGCGGCCCATCGATTTCCGCCTGGTCCATCATTTCCTTAGCGTCATCCGTCGACATTTTCTCCGGATCTTTACGACCTTGGAAGGGCGAGACTGTCCAACCTTGTTTGCCATCGAACGCCTGGATGGCGGTCAAACCCTGGAGGGTGGCTTCGGAGCGGACTGAACCCGGCCTTTTTTTCACAGCGTTAACCGCGAGCTCGATCTGGCCCGCATTCACCAGCATTTTTCCGGTTAAGCGCACGGATTGCAGCGCGTGCAGCGCGTCCGCGCCGCCTTTCGCCTGCACATTTTTGGCCACCAGGTCCGAAGCGTTCGCGAGAGGTGGCGAAGGCTGCTGCGCGACGGAGCGCGAGGCGACGAGCGCGGCGGAAATCAGGAAACACCAGCGTGATACATTCATAGGTTTTGAAAAGAACGGGCGCGGAGCGACAACTTGCGCGTTCTGCATTTCCACGCCAGCAAAATTCGCGATCGCGCTCCGGCGCCTCGCGAAAAATTGTCTTATTCTTCGCCGTCGAAATAGTCGAGCGGCTCCGAGCGGAGTAACCTTCGCTCCGGCGAACGAACCAGCCATTTGTTGCTGTCGGGATAGTGGCAGGATTCGCCGACGGGATTGTCCGCCACGACGTAAAACAACAGATCCTCTGTGCCATCATTGATTAGCTGGTGCGCCTGCCCGGGAGCACAAATGAAAGCATCGCCCGGTTCGACCTCAGTGAGCCCGGCTTCATCCCGCACCTTTCCCGTGCCGGCGACAACGAGGTAAAACTCCCATTGGGCGCTGTGGGAATGAAAAGGGTACGGAAGTTTCCCCGGTGGGATGCGCGTCAGTTCGACGTCGAACGGCAGCCGTTTGCGCAAGTCGGTAGCGATGGGATCGCCCCCCAGAGCCACGGTGATACCTTTGCCGGAGTTGACGAACTTTCCCTTGGGAGACGACCACTCCTCAGCCGCTATCTCGTTAATATTAACTCGGCGCATCGCCGTTTAATTAAACGAAAACGCGGGCAGGCGCGACAAGCCCGATCACTGTAATCCGATCTGGCGCAGGGGAAGCTGCGACCGATGAAGGCAACTAGGCGGGCGCGCCACCGAGAGCGCCGGGAAGTGGTGGCGTCACGTCGGGGGCGATGACGACTTGCTTGGGCGGTTTTTCGGGCTCCATTTTTTGACCGCTGCGCGAGCTCAGTCCAGGGGGCGGATTGAGCATCCGGCCGTGTTCGATAATCTCGCGAATCTGGGAACCGTCGAGCGTTTCATATTCAAGAAGGGCCTTGGCGATGGTATCAAGCTTTTCCCGATTGGCGGTGAGCAATTTCTTCGCCGCCGCATAGGAATCATCGAGCAGTTTACGCACTTCCTGGTCGATTTGCTCGGCCGTGGCCTCGCTGTAATCGCGCGAACGCGAAATGTCGCGCCCAAGGAAAACATAATCTTCGTGCTCCCCGTATTCGACCATTCCCATCTTCTCGCTCATGCCCCACTCGCAGACCATCCGCCGAGCGGTGGCTGTCGCCATTTTAATATCGCCGCGAGCGCCATTAGTGACGTCACCGAAAACGATTTCCTCCGCGACGCGACCGCCCATGCTGACGGTGAGACCATCCACCAGTTCGTTCTTGCGATTGGTGTATTTGTCTTCTTCGGGCAGCCACATCGTGCTGCCGAGTGAAGGGCCGCGGGGAATGATGGTGACCTTGTGCAGTGGCTCGGTGTGTTCGAGCAATTCCAGCAAAAGCGCATGACCCGCTTCGTGGTAGGCGGTGTTGGTTTTCTCTTTTTCGCTGAGTGCGAGGCTGCGGCGTTCCCTGCCCCAACGCACTTTGTCGCGTGATTCTTCAAGTTCGTGCAGGGTGATGGCCTTCAACCCGCGACGCGCCGCCAGCAAGGCAGCCTCGTTGATGACATTCGCCAATTCCGCGCCGGAATAACCGGGCGTGCCTCGTGCCACGACAGCGAGATCAACTCCCTCGGCTAGCTTCACTTTTTTGCAATGAACGCGAAGAATTTCTTCTCGACCCTTCACGTCCGGCAGATTCACTGTGATCTGGCGGTCGAAACGACCTGGACGCAGCAAAGCCGGATCAAGAACATCCGGCCGATTCGTCGCGGCGATTATGATGACGCCTTCCTGGGTATCGAAGCCGTCCATTTCGACCAGAAGCGCGTTCAAAGTTTGCTCGCGTTCGTCATGCCCGCCGCCGACGCCATGCCCGCGGTGACGCCCGACCGCGTCGATTTCGTCGATGAAGATAATACAGGGCGCACTCTTCTTTCCCTGCTCAAACATGTCGCGCACCCGGCTGGCGCCAACGCCGACGAACATCTCGACGAAATCCGAACCGCTGATGGAAAAGAACGGCACATCGGCTTCGCCCGCGATCGCTCGAGCCAGCAAAGTCTTGCCCGTCCCGGGAGGGCCAACGAGAAGAACGCCTTTCGGGATGCGACCCCCAAGCTTCTGGAATTTTTTCGGATCGCGCAGGAACTCGACCAGCTCCGTCACTTCGTCCTTGGCTTCTTCCACCCCGGCGACGTCACGGAAGGTGATTTTGTTTTTGTCGCGGGCGAGCATGCGCGCCTTCGATTTACCGAAGTTCAGCGCGCCCTTGCCCGCCATCCGGATTTGCTGCCGGAAGAGGAAATAGAGCACGAGCAGGAAAAGGGCGATGGGAAGAAACCCCAGAATCGTCTGCGCGAGGAGATTCGACTCCGTCTTGATCGCGGGTTGCATCCCAGCGGCCTGCAGTTTGTCCTGCAGGTTATTGGTGAAATTCAAATAAACCGTGGTGCGGAATTTGATTGGCGTCTGTGTGCCGGCGGTCTGCTTCAGATAGGAACCGGTCAGCGCCTGGGTCGGGCGTCCCTCTTCGACGACGAGGCAAAGAGGAAAGTTTTTCGGATCGTTTACGATCTGCTTGCTCTCGAGCAATTCGAGGAAGCGGTTGTAGGGCACGTCTTCCACATTGGCGTAACCGCCATTGCGGAGAAGAAGCGCCATCCCGATGAGGGCAAAGGCGATGGCGATCAAAATGACGCCGCGCCAATTAAAGTTGGGATCGTTGGTGCGCTTGTCGCGCGGTGAATTGCGGTCGGATTGCGCCATTGGAAGTCAGTGCGCGGCGAAATACGCGCCAGAAACGTTACATGAGCGGTTTGTCATTGCAAAGAGCAGGACCTGCGCCCCGCCTTTCCTATTCGACTCTGGCGGCGGGTTGGACGTTCATCCGCCAAACAAAGCTTCTGCCGTCGTGGAAATTAGAAAACCGGTGGTGATACGCCCGGCGCGGCATGCGCATTGCGGTAACTAGGAGCCTACGGTAAATTTCGGCCGCCCATATAATGAGTGAGCTGCTCACCCAGGTAACGGATCGCATCGATCAAGCGGTGCAAAAGATGACCCCGTTGGCCTACCGGATTCAACGCCGCGGCCGGCGCTGGGTCCGCCGCGCCATGCGCAAGCCGCGTAGCGTCGCGGAAGGGCCGAATCTACTCCCACTCCTCATCCAGGTGCTGGCCAGTTTCTCGAAAGCTGACGGCGTCCTTTTGGAAGAGGAAATTGACTCTTCGCTGGGCTTTCTCCGCTACGATTACCCGGAGGCGGTCTATTCCGAGCTGCGGCAGCTTTTCCGCCAGGCTCTCTACGAACAGCAGGATTTGGCGGCGATGGCGCAGAAGCTATCCGAAAAATTGAGCGCGGACCGCAAGATCATGCTCGGGGTGCAACTATACGATCTGATTTCGCAGGCCGGGTTAAAACAGGAGCAGGTCGTCCAATTTTACTCTTTCATGTCGCAGCTCGGGATGGCGGCGCAGGCGATCGATATCGTCTACCAGCTGAATGCGAGCGAGGACGCTGACACCGGTGTTTATCAACGAGGCGCTTCGCCGCTGGAAGCGGTCTCGTTCGGCAATAATGGCACCTCGGACGTGACGCTAAGAAGCCTTGGCGGCACCGATCGCCTGCTCGCTTTTCGTTACCACGACCTCATCCTGCTGAAGAACTACACCGCACAAAGCGTTTCCGTCCGCGGCCGTCCGCTCGCCCGCGGCGGCTTCTGCCGGATCTATCCCGGGCAGCGGATTTTGATCGGTGATCAGGTGCTCTCCTATCAGGAGATGGCGACTTACTTCAACGCCAAGAAGAACGTCTCTCTCCCCCAAATTTACGTGCGCGTGAACCGCGAGTCGGACGAGGTGGAGCTGGAACGTTCCCGCTCGCGGGATAGCGCTCTGGAAGTGACCTTTGGTCTGAAGGTCAGGGTCCGGGCCTTGAAAGATGTGGATGCGGAATTGAACGGCACCAGGTTGCGCGCGGGCGCGCGGGTGGATGCGACGCTCGATGATCGCATTGTTTTCCACACCGATAGCGAGCTGGATCTGGACGATCTGCGCCGCCGAGCGCGCGCCATGGGCGGGCGGTTCCCGCTGAAAGCTTCAAAGTCCGAGTATTTGGTTTCGAATAATCCCAGCTTGCTCGAGGCAGACGATATTCTCCTTTCGCCCGGCACCGCGGGAGATGTCCTGCTCAAGATCTTTTGCGACTACGATAAACGGGTCGGCACCCTCGAAGTGCTGGAAGCGGATCGGCCGATCATGGTCGGCGACACTCCCGTGCGCACCACCGCACCGTTGCGAGACGGGGACACCATCGCCATCGACGTCGGGCAATTTCTCAAATGCAATTTCTCGGAGCGGATCATCGAGGAGGAGCGCAATATCATCCGCTCGCTCGAGGTGAGCGAGCTCTGTCACAAATTCGGTGCGAGCGAGGTTGGATTGGAGGGAATTTCCTTTGCTGTCACCCGCGGCGAACTGGTCTGCGTCATGGGGGCGAGTGGCTCCGGCAAAAGCACACTGCTTAGAGCGATCGCTGGCCAGTTGCAACCCTCCGGCGGGCAGATTCTGCTCAACGGTCAGCCGCTTTATCCTAATCTCGACGAACTCAAGCGGTATCTCAGTTACGTCCCGCAGGAAGACGCTTTCGATGAGCATCTCACCATCGGCGAGAACCTGCTTTTCGCCGCGGCCATTCGCTCGCCTCATCTGTCCCGGCGGGATCGGATACGGCGCCTGGAAGGCAAGCTGGTTGAACTTGGTCTAAACGAACGCCGCGACGCGGTGGTGGGGAGCGCGATGCGCAAAACCCTGAGCGGCGGCGAACGCAAACGTCTAAATATCGGCCTCGATATGATCGGCTCGGCCGATGTTTACCTCTTCGATGAACCCACCTCGGGTCTCAGTTCCAAGGACTCCGAGCACGTCATCGAAATCATTCGTTCGATGGCGCACAACAAGATCGTCATTGTCACCATTCACCAGCCGAGCTCGAAGCTGTTTCAGATGTTTCACAAGGCGATCCTGCTCGACAAAGGCGGGCGGCTGGTCTTTTTCGGAACGCCCACCGACATGCTGCGCTATTTTGCCGAAGCCGAGCACCAGCACCAATTCGGCGCGGATCTGGGAGCTTGCCCGGCTTGCGGCACGACCCGGCCAGAATTTATCTTCGATGTTTTGGAAACTCCGCTGCGAGACCTCAGCGGTGACATTATTTACGAGGAGAACAATCGCGGCCAGCTGGTCCCCGCGCGCCGTTATGCTCCAGAGTTTTGGCGCGATAAATACGAAGCCTTCCGCCTGATTCAGGACGTCAAGCAAGTCTCCCTCCGGAAAGAGCCCGCGTCGCCGCTGCCGGCCGCGCCGGAGGAGAAGAAGCGCGTCCGAACGCGCATCCGCTGGCACGATGACTGGACGCAACTACGCACCCTGATGAAGCGCGCTTTCATCAGCAAGCTGCGCAATCATGGGAATCTCCGCATCACCCTCGGCGCCGCGCCCGTCCTGGCGCTCATCATCGGCACCCTCCTGCGTTATTCCGACAGCGGCACGTATGACTTCGCCTCGGCCTTCCACATCCCGATGTATCTCTTTCTCGGCCTGCTCGTGGTCATGTTCCTCTCGCTGACCAACAGCGCTGATGACATCGTGCGCGACCGCGCCATCCTGCAACGCGAACGCAATCTCAACGTCCGGCTCAGTTCCTACATCCTGGCCAAGGTCACTTCCCTGGGCGTGTTCGCTCTGGTGCAGTGCGTTCTCTTTGTGCTCATCGGCAATTACATTCTCGCGCTCCGGGGGATGTTTTTGATCCACCTCGGGCTCATGTTTATGACCGCGATGGGAAGCCTGGCTCTTGGTCTCGTCATCTCGGCACTCGTCGCCGACGGAAAAACGGCGGCGAACATTGTCCCGCTGGTTCTAATCCCGCAGATTCTGATGAGCGGCGCGCTGCTCAAGTTTGAGGATATGAATCGCAATCTCGGGTTCGTTTATTCGATGAACCGCTGGTTTCACGAGCACCCGAGCAGCGAGGAAGGGACGAAGATGGACAGCAAAATGCAGGTGCCGGTCGTCTGTCAGTTCATCCCGATGCGCTGGTCCTACGAGGAGATGATCGTGGCGCAGGCCAAGCTCAACCCGTTAACCCGGCGCCAGGAGCAGACGCAGCGGAAGATCGATGCGCTCGTCGCGGAAAAAAAGGAGAGCCCGGAAACCGCGACGCGGCTCTCCGATTTGAAGGATGTGCTGGCCGTTCTCTCTGCGCTCGAGGCGAAAACTCCGGCTGCGCTCGACGTCTATTTCAAAGCGATCGATCGCGTGCTCGACGGGAAAGAACGTTTCAATCGCGCGACCTTTGCCAGCGCGAGCGGGCCCGTAACAGCGGAGACAGTTTATACCAACCAGAAGGTCTCGGATCTGATCTCGAATGCCGAGATGGAGCAGAATGATTATCGCCGGCAGGGGAAACCGAATGTCTTTTTCGGGGAACGAAAGCGTTACTTTGGGGTCACCGTCAGCGTCTTTTTCTTCAATACGCTCGTCCTGATCGGTTCAACCATCGGATTTCTCGTGCTGCTGCATGCGATTCTGCGCCGACAATTGCAGGTGCGGCGTGGCTAGGATCGCTTTTGGCGGTTCGCAACACTTTAATGCGCTGTCGCAGGTGACAGTCCGAAGGGGAAAGCTAAATTTAGCCTATGTCGACACCGTCCCAAAAAGTCGCCCGTCTTATCGTCGCCCCCAGTGATTCCGACGCGGACATGCTTTATGCCACCCGCGTCTTTATCGGCGACCCTTTCATCTTCCTCGAGCAGAAAGGGCGGCGCACGATCGTCCTAAGCGATCTCGAGATCGATCGCGCGCAGAAAACGGCGCGCGCCGATGAGTTCGTTTCTTTGAGCGAGCTCGAGCGAGCCACGCCAGGAAAAAACGGAAGCGCGGCTCAGTTTGAAAAAGTTCTCCTCCATTTCCTAACGAAACGTGGCGTGAAGCGGGTCGCCGTTCCCGCGAACTTTGCGCTGGGTTATGCCAGGGTCCTCGAGGAGGGCGGGATCAAAGTGGACGCGACCGCCGGGCTCTTCTGGCCGGAGCGCGAAGCGAAGACGGCCGAAGAAATCAAGCAGCTCGAACGGGCCCTCCGCTTGACCGAGACGGGGATGAAGCGTGGGATGGAGGTGCTGAAGGCGTCGAACGCAAGTGCAGGCAAAAAACTGAAATGGTCCGGCAAGACTCTGACCTCAGAGATTCTGCGCGCAGAAATCGACAGTGCGATTTTGCGCGCCGGCGGAACGCCGACCAACACCATCGTCGCCGGTGGCGTGCAGGCCTGTGATCCACACGAACGCGGTTCCGGTCCGCTTCACGCAGACTCCCTCATCATTCTCGATATTTTTCCGCGCGATCCCAGGACAGGCTACTGGGGCGACATGACGCGGACCGTGGTGCGAGGACGCGCCAGCGAGGAGCAGCGGCGACTATGGGAAACCGTGCGGGCGGGGCAGGCCTTGGCGCTGAAACGGATCAAGAATGGCGTCAACGGCAAAGAGATTCACGACGCGATCACACAGTTCTTCACCGATCGAGGGTTTCCGACGGAGGTGCGTGGTGAACGCCGGGTCGGCTTCTTCCACGGGACGGGTCACGGGCTTGGCCTGGAGATCCACGAATATCCGAGACTGCAAAAAGTGACGCTCAAAACCGGGCAATGTCTGACGGTCGAGCCGGGACTTTATTATCCAGAAATCGGCGGAGTTCGGATCGAGGATGTGGTGATCGTCGAGAAAGAGGGATGTCGCATCCTCTCTCGTTTTCCCAAGCAGTTGGAAATCTAGGGATGACAGTTCCATCCGTTTTCAAGCTGCGGAATTGAACGCGAACACGCGCCAGGCGTCTAATTAGGAGAGAAAAAGTATGTACCCTTTCGGATATGGCGGCGGTTTTACGAGCAACTGGTTGCTCCTGGTCGCCGTCCCCATGATCATCGGGCTCTGGGCACAGTTTCGCGTCCGCGGAGCATTCCGCCGCTGGGGGGAAGTTCGGGCCAGTTCGAACATTACCGGGGCCGAATGTGCGCGGGAAATTCTGCAGGCGGCCCAAATTCGCGACGTCGACGTGGTGGAGACGAATGACTATCTGGGCGATCACTACGATCCCACCAGCAAGAAACTCTGTCTTTCCACCAACGTCTTCAACACTCCCTCGGTGGCCGCTCTGGGAATTGCCGCCCACGAGACCGGGCACGCCATTCAGCACGCCAAAGCCTATGCGCCGTTGCAGTGGCGGATGACGATTGTTCCAGCCACGATGTTCGCTTCGCGCCTGCTTCCCTTCGTCATCCTTGGCGGCCTCTTCTTTCACATCACGGGTTTGATCACGCTCGGGATTTATTGCTACCTCATTCTTCTGGTTTTTCAGTTGATTACCCTTCCGGTGGAATTTGACGCTTCCCGGCGGGCCAAAATCATTCTTCAGCAGATGGGCATCGTGCAGCCGGGGGCCGAGATGGCGGGGGTAAACCGCGTGCTCAACGCGGCCGCGCTCACTTACGTCGCCGCGTTCATCGCGGTCCTGGGCAACCTGCTCTACCTCATGTCCGTGCGCGACCGCCGCAGTTGAGCGGTTCTTCCGATCATACGAAAATGAACGCTGCCCTCGCCGTCCCCCGCCGTATCTCCGATTTGTTATCGTCGGGGGCAGATGCGGCTGTTAAAGGAAAAGCGCGCCGCATGGACCAGCCTCGGACGAACGAAGATCAGCAACTCGTCGCTCGGACGCAGGACGGCGACGCCCGCGCCTTCGATCAGCTGGTGGTAAAATATTCGCCGCGTCTTTACGGCCTCGTTTACAACATGACCTCGAATCACGAGGACACGAACGATCTGCTACAGGATATTTTTGCCAAAGCCTACAAGGCGATCGGCGGATTTCGCGGCAAGTCTTCCTTCTATACCTGGGTGCATTCAATTGCCGTCAACATGACGCTCAATTTCCTGAAGAAGCGCGGACGCCGCTTTCAGCTCAGCTTGGATGACGTGGACGCCAGTGTGCAGAACGACAAGGAGTTTCTCGAGCTGACCCAAACCAGCAGTCCCGTGCGGGAGGCGGACCTCTCCGAGCTCCAGCACAGATTGAACGAGTCGATGATGAAATTGTCTGAAGAACACAGAGCCGTGGTCACCATGTTTCACATTCAAGGGATGCCTCATGCCGAGATTAGTAAGATCTTGAATGTCTCGGAAGGCACCGTACGTTCCCGGCTCTTTTACGCGAACCGACAACTGCAAAACTATTTGGACGAGTTTCGCAAAAACCCCGTAGCCTGATTTCCCGCCGCTCTCATGGACGACTTCAACGATAACGACATTGCCCGGCTGCTGCGCCTGAAACGCTACGAGCAGCCGCCTCCGGGCTATTTCGACGATTTCCTGCATGAGTTTCATCTCCGCCAACGGGACGAGATGGCCCGTCAGCCTCTCTGGCGCATCGCTCTGCAGCGCGCGCAGGATTTCACCATGCGCCTCGATTTCGCGCGGCTTGCGTCTTATCCGATGGCCGCCACGGCGGTGCTGGCTTGTGCAGCAGTCTTCTCTTTCAAGATTTATCAGATGCCGCCGCGGTCGACCGTGGCCCAGGCTCAGCTGCAGGGAGCTTATCCGATGCAGACTGTGAGTGACTGGAACCTCGCCACTCCTGTGGCCACCGGTATGGTCAGTGCGCCTTCGCATCAGGTGTTTAATCCTCATCTCTCGACTCACCGGAAAGAAACGCCCCCGCGTTACGTGCTCGACAGCATGCCCGTGAGTTATGAGTCGACCTTGCGGTTCTAAAAACGCCTCCGACTGGCGCGCGGCGGGCATTAGGCCACGCACTGCGGCGACCCGGAAGTTGAGTCGGCTACTCCTTTGCTCTGTTCCGGTGCGCGCCCGCATTGGTATCCTCGTCCTTTTGTGCGGCTGCGTTGGATTCGTCGCCTCTGCCCGAGCGCAGGGCTTATCGAGCGACGCGATTAGCCGGGAAGTGAAGCAGATTTTTGATCGTTGCGCGAAAGCAGTGGTCAAGATTCACGGCGTTGATGAGCACAGCGAGCTTTCCGGCACCGGCTTCTTTGTCGATCCGACAGGGGTCATTTACACCGCTTATTCCGTCGCGGGTGAGGGAGCGAATTTCACCGTCGAATACAACGGCAAGAAGCTTCCAGCGCGTCGCTTGTTAGCGGACCTGCGCAGCGGTGTGGCCATGCTCACCACGGAGTCAGCCTCCCCTGCGCTGCCCTTAGGGAAAGCGGCCAGGCTCGGAGTGGCCACTCCCATCGTCATGATTGGTTATCCGCTCGACCTGCCCGCGACTCCCAGTTTTGGACTCGTCGCCGGGTTTGATCGCAAATATCTCGATCGTTATCTCACCACGACTCACTTGCGCGCGAATGTGCCGACGCAACGTGGGGAAGCCGGGGCGCCCCTACTCAACACGGACGGCGAAGTCGTGGGCATTGTCGTGAGCAGTTTGGAAAACAGCTCCGCCTGTTATGCGCTGCCAATCGAAGCGGCTGAGAAAATCCGGGGAGATTTCGTTCGCTTTGGCGAGGTCCGTCACGGCTGGATTGGAGTGCACCTGGCGGAGGCGGAGGAAGAGAAAGCAGGGTCGCGTGCGGAAATGACCGATGTCCTGCCGAACACGCCGGCCGCTGATTCCGGTCTGCAGGCCGGAGACATTCTTCTTCAAGTGGGGCAGAAACCGATCCATCAGCCTGACGACATCATCGATGCCTCGTTTTTCATTACCGCCGGGGAACGCATTCCGATCGTGGTGATGCGCGGGCAGGAGCGGCTCACTTTTGAGGTCCAGTCCGATTTTCACCCGAGCAGCCAGCATTTGCCCATGCTCGGTCACCTGCCGGTCATTGCTCAGCCCTCGCTCAATCAGACCATGCCGATGAAATTGCAGCGCACCCCGGAGTAATCTCCGAACGCCGCTTTCGTCGACCGCACCTAACGATTACAGAACGTCAGGACGGAGCGCGCCCCGACGGCGCCGCCAGGATTTGGCGGAACTCGCCTTCGTCGAGCACGCGGACCCCGAGTTTCTTCGCCTTCTCCAGCTTGCTTCCAGCTTCTTCCCCTGCGAGGAGGAAGCTCGTTTTCTTGCTGATGCTGGCGCTCACTTTACCCCCGGCCGCGACAATCAGCTCGGCAATTTCATCACGTGGCTGCGAAAGCGTCCCGGTAAGCACCCAGATCGTGCCGGCGATAGCAGAGTCAGGCTGCGCTTTCTTTTCCACCGTCAGCTTCATCCCCACGGCTAACAATCGGCCGACCAGGTCTCGGTTGTGCGGCTCCTGAAAAAATTGTTGAATACTGCGACCGACGACCTCACCCACATCGGGGATGCGCTGGAGTTCGTCCACCTTCGCCTGCGCGAGCGCCTCGATTCCTCGGAAATGCCTCGCGAGTTCCCGCGAGGATGTTTCGCCCACATGCAGGATGCCCAAAGCGAAAATAAAACGCCAAAGAGGCCGGGACTTCGAGCGTTCGATCGCCGCCAGCAAATTTGCCACGCTCTTCTCGCCGGTTCGCTCGATTTTTTTAAATTTCTCCGCGTCGAGTTGGTAGATATCGCTCACATCTCGTAACAGTCCCGCCTCGACCAGCTGAGCCACTATCCGTTCGCCCAGTCCCTCGATGTCCATGGCGCCGCGGGAGGCGAAATGCTGAATCCGCCGTCGTACCTGCGCCGGGCACCGGGCATTAACGCACCGCAGGGCGACTTGCTCGGCGTCCTTCACAATCGTGCTGCCGCATTCCGGACAGGTTCGGGGGAGCCGGAATTTCTTCTCCGCGCCAGTCCGGAGATCCGCGCGCACCCCCACCACCGCGGGAATGACTTCGCCCGCTTTCTCCAGCAACACCGTGTCCCCGATGAGGATATCCTTGCGCGCAATTTCCTCCTCGTTGTGCAGAGTCGCGCGGCTGACGGTGGATCCGCTAACGAAAACTGGTTCCAGAATGGCGACCGGCGTCAGCACGCCGGTTCGTCCGACCTGCACCACGATTTCCAGCAGCCTGGTCTCGACCCGTTCTGCCTCGTATTTAAAAGCGATGGCCCAGCGGGGGGATTTGGAGGTGTAGCCCAGGCGTTCACGCTGCGCGAAGGAATCCACCTTCACCACCGCTCCATCGGTCTGGTAGGGAAAAGTGTGACGGACGGCGTCAAGTTCGTGGATCGCCTCGATGATTTGCTCGATCGAGGTGGCCTTCCACGTCCGCTCGCTCTGGGGCAGATGAAATTTTTTCAGCAACGGAAAGAGATCCGAATGTTTCTGGAGGGTGACGCCTTCCAGGACCCCGGTGCCGTAGAGGATCAAACCCAGCGGCCGCGTTGCTGCGATTGCCGGATCGAGTTGCTTTAGGGAGCCGGCGGCGGCATTGCGGGGATTGGCGAACGGCGACAAGCCTTGCTCGACCCGCGCGACATTCAAACGCTCGAAGCCCGCTTTTTCCATGAACACCTCGCCTCGCACTTCCAGCACCGGCGGCGGCGTTCCCTTCAGAACACGTGGAACTGTCCGGACAGTCAGCAGATTGCGCGTGACATCATCGCCGACCGTTCCGTTCCCGCGTGTGGCCGCGTGCCGCAAATGTCCGTTTTCATAAAAAAGAGAAACGGCGACCCCGTCCACTTTCGGCTCGATCACCATCGGAATCTCCTCACCGGGAAGGAGCCGGGAAATGCGACGGTAGAACTCGCGCATTTCCTCTTCCGAGTAGGTGTTGTCCAGACTCAACATCGGCACCCGATGGGTGACCTGCGCAAATTGTGGCAGTGGCTGGCCGCCCACCCGCTTGGTCGGTGAATCGGCTCGGTCGTGCTGCGGATAACGGTTTTCCAGCTGCTGCAGGTCGCGATAAAGCGCGTCGTATTCGCGGTCGCTAATGACAGGCGCTGCTTCCTCGTAATAGCGACGATTGTGCGCTTGGATTTCTTCGCGCAACGAATCTATCCTGCGACGCACCTCTCCTTCAATCACCGGCCAAGAATACAAAGAGACCGGCCGAATCCA
>JBDTXE010000016.1:0-14797 GCA_040006335.1 Verrucomicrobiota bacterium
CTAGGGCACGATGAATATCTTGTTGTTACCGGGATCCTTCGCCTTTGTTCCCGAGGAAAAGCCAGTTACGTCGATCATCGTTCCATCGAAAGGGCTGTAGACAAACCCGGGCTTCTCCGGGACAGCTTTTGCCGTGGGAAACTCGGCGGATGTTACCGTCGGGGGAGCAGCGGTTCGGGCTGCCGGGCCAGGAGCCGACGGCTCGGGAGATCGAGAACTCCCTGCCGGTGTGGTGGAAGCTGCCGGTAGTTGATTCTGGCGAACGATGGCAGGCAATCGTCCCCGCGTCTGAGAACGGTTAGGGGCCGGGGGCGCTTCGGCCGCAATCGGGACGCCCTCATAAACCTCCTCCCGCCCTCGGCGTTCACCATCGCGATGAAATCCGTGACGAACAAGGCGCACCGGCGCCGTCGCAAAGTCCACCGACGTCTGGGCTACTCGCTGTGTCGCACGACAGCCAACGAACGTTCCCGCCACGATCACCGCCATGATCAACTTTCTCACGACTTCTATATCAGGCGGCCGTGATAGCGGTGCAACTTCGCGACGCCGCGAAATCGGCAATGAGGGCTGCGATTGCCTCGTCCGTTGTCATCCAGGAACACATCAGTCGATAGACATCCGGCTCGATGAATTTGAAGAAATACCACCCCTTTTCGTTCATCCTGGAAACGGTTGCGCCGTTCAGCCGTAAGAAGATCGCGCTCGACTCGACGGAAAAGCAGAGTTCCGCACCCGCCCTCTTCAAGCCCTCCGCCAGCCGGCGTGCCGCGTGGTTGGCCCGCTGCGCGTTCTGCAACCAGACTTCATTCTCCAAAAGTCCCAGCCACGGTGCCGCGAGAAAGCGCATTTTCGAAGCAAGCTGACCCGCTTGCTTGGCGCGATATTCAAAATCCTGGCTCAGGCGACGATCGAAGAAGATGACAAGTTCCCCTCCGGCCAGTCCATTCTTGGTCCCACCCCAGCAGAGGACATCGACTCCCGCCTGCCAGGTTATTTCCGCCAGCTGAATCCCGAGCGATGCCACCGCGTTCGCTAGTCGCGCCCCATCCATATGCAGAAACAAACCGCGTTCCCGGGCAAAATGGCCGATCGCTTGTACCTCGCTGAGTGAATACACCGTGCCCATCTCGGTCGCCTGGGTCAGGCTGATGGTACGGGGCTTGGGAGAATGCAGCTCGTTCTGCCGCGCTAAAACAGTTTCTATCTCGGCGAGATCAAGCTTGCCCTGGAGGCCACCCGCCGGGAGCAATTTGCTCCCTCCGCTGTAAAACTCGCAGGCGCCGCACTCGTCGTTGTCGATGTGGGCCCGCTCGTGGCAGATCACGCTGTGATAGCTCCGCCCCAGTTGTGCCAGTGCGAGAGCATTCGCCGCCGTGCCGTTGAAAATCAGGTAAACATCGCAATCGGTGGCAAAGGTCTCGCGGACTTTGTCACACACCCTTTGCGTCCATTCATCTTCACCATACGAGGAAGCGCTGCCGGAGTTTGCTTCGACTAGCTTTGCCCAGGCTTCCGGGCAGATTCCGGCCGTGTTGTCGCTGGCGAAATCATAGCGCGGCGTCCTCACTGCTCTGCAGCTACAATCAGCCGATGCTCGAGGCAACCCCTTGAGCCCTCACCCCGGGGCAAAATCCATGGCTGGCAACAAAAGCCTGGCGGTGTATGCGATCGCAATGACGATCACATTACCGCCAGGCGATGGACTCTACCTGCTCCTTTAAGAACAGCCCCGCAGTAGAAATATCAGAAGCAAAATTGGGATCGGTAGTCCAAGCAACCACAGCAAAATGTAGCCCGCAGCGCCGGCTTCTTTTTTCTCTTCAAGTTTCATGGTGGGATCGTCTTTCCAGAAATAATTCGCACGCAAGTGCCCCAGTGAGCGTGTGCAGTTTTAGAGTCCGGAGAGAGCGCTCCGCAGTTCCGAAGCAGGACCCGAGGTGGTCGCCCGCGCAACGGCAGAAGGGGGGTGGCAATCCTGTGAGGCGACTAGATTTCGTTAATAGCGCGCTGCAGCAAGCTTCGAACGGGGCCAGCACGGACTTCCGTTCGTGGACGAAATCAGCGGCGCGCCGGCCTTTGCCGAACTCCGCGGCGCGTTCTAGAATCCGTCATGAGTCAATTGCAGGCTGAAGTAGAGCGACGGGGTAAACAGCTTTTCGCGCTCGTCAATCAACATCCCCCGTCTCTTTTCAGCAAAGCCGGCTTCTACCAGCGCATGATGGAATTCTCCATGCGCGACGAGCATTTCAAGGTGCAGATGTTTCGCTTCGTCGATGTGCTCGCGGCCATTCATCGGCCCAAGGAAATCGTCCAGCATTTCGACGAATATCTCAGCACGGTAAGCAACGGGCTCGGTGGGGTGCTGAAGCCGGCAATCCGCCTTTCCCACCTGTTCCCTTGGATTGCGGGACCGTTCATGCGTTGGAACGTCTCGGGCATGGCGCGCCAGTTTATTGCCGGGCGTGACGCGGGTGACGTGATGAAGATGCTGCGGCAAAGACGCCGGCAGCGCATCGGCTTCACCGTCGATCTGCTTGGAGAAGCGGTGGTTTCCGAAGGAGAAGCCGACGATTACGCGAAACGCTGCCTGGATTTGCTCGACGGCCTCGCCCGAGAAACTCGCGGCTGGACAGATCCCCTCGGTGGCCAATCGAACCTCTTCCCGGTCGTGAACGTTTCCGTCAAAATCTCCGCCTTATACTCGCAGATGAACGCCGCGGATCCAGCCGACGCGCTGGCTCATCTCATCCCCAAACTGCAGCCGATCATCCGCCGCGCCCAGGCTCTCGGCGCGTTTATTAACTTCGACATGGAGAGCTACGCGCACAAAAACGCGACGCTCGAACTCTTCCGCGCGCTTTTTACCGAAACCGAATTCAAAGATTGGCCGCACGCCGGCATCGTGGTCCAGGCTTACCTGCGCGACGCCGAGAAAGATCTGCGCGATCTCATCGCTTGGGCTCGCCAGCGCGGCACGCGTTTCACCGTGCGGCTGGTGAAAGGCGCCTATTGGGATTACGAGCAGATCAAAGCGAAACAGAATGGCTGGTCCATTCCGGTCTGGCTGAAGAAGCCGGAGAGCGACGCCAACTTCGAAAAGTGCACGCGTATTCTGCTGGAGAACGAAGATATCGTCACGCCCGCCTTCGGTTCGCACAACGTCCGTAGCATCGCGCACGCGATGGCGGTGGCGGAGGAACGCGGAATCGATCGGAGCCGGTTCGAGTTTCAGCTGCTTTATGGGATGGCAGCGCCGATTAAGCGCGCCTTGGTCGAGATGGGGTATCGCGTGCGCGAATATTGTCCGGTGGGCGAATTGCTACCCGGCATGTCTTACCTCGTCCGACGGCTGCTCGAAAACACCTCGAACGAAGGATTTTTGCGCGCCAAGTTTTCTGAAAAGACTTCGGAGACGCTGCTCCTACGCGATCCTAAATCATTGCTCAATGGCGCGATCTCGTCCTCGTCTCCGGCAAGGTCGCTAGCGCCCGGTCCCGCGCCAGCGGAAAGCAATGGCGCGCTCCAGCGCGAGAATTTGCCCGGCGTCGGCTTCGAAAACACTTCGCTCGTTAATTTCGTGCATCCTGAGGCTCAGGAGAAAATGCGCGCCGCCTTGCGCGAGGTGCGAGGCCGCCTAGGGAAAAAATATCCGCTGACCATCGGGGGCGAGAAGGTCTGGACCGACAAGTTTTTGCCTTCGCTCAACCCCAGCAATCCGGACGAAGTGGTCGGCCACGTCGCCGAGGCCGGGATTCCCGAGGCGGATCACGCGCTGAAAGCAGCGCGGGCTGCCTTTGAGAAGTGGAGTCGGACGCCTGTGGAAGAACGCTCTCAGTTACTCGAGCGGGTGGCGGCAATTCTCGACCGGCGTCGTTTCGAGCTTTCCGCGGTGGAAGTTTTCGAAGTGGGCAAGGCGTGGGCGGAGGCGGACGGGGACATTCGCGAGGCGATGGATTTCTGCCTGTTTTACGCGCAACAAATGCGGATTATTGGCCGGCCGCGTCTTACCCAACACGTGCCCGGCGAGGAAAGTTATCAGCACTACTGGCCGCGCGGGGTGGCGCTGGTGATCGCCCCTTGGAATTTTCCGATCGCCATTCTCTGCGGGATGGTCACGGCCGCGTTGGTCACGGGCAATACCGTGATCATGAAACCGGCCGAGCCCTCTGCCGTGCTGGGGGCACTGCTGATGGAGATTTTCGAAGAAGCGGGAACTCCACCGGGGGTTCTCAATTTCCTCCCCGGCCGCGGCTCCGTCGTGGGCGCGCATCTGGTCGATCATCCCCAGGTCGAAATGATCGCGTTTACTGGATCACGGGAGGTGGGTTTGAATATCTGGGAAGCGGCTGGGCGAACACGGCAGGCGCAGCTTGAACTCAAACGCGTGGTTTGTGAGATGGGCGGAAAGAACGCGATCATCGTCGATTCCGATGCCGACCTGGACGAGACGATCATCGACACCATCTACTCGGCTTTTGGTTATCAGGGACAAAAATGCTCGGCCTGCTCGCGGCTCATTGTTCTGGAGGAAAATTACGAGCGGGTAATCGAACGGCTGCTCGCGGCGGCGGCAAGTTTGCGGGTTGGTAATCCGGAAGCGCCCGGCATCACCGTCGGACCGGTGATCGACGAACGTTCCTATCGCCGCATTCTCGAGGTGATCGAGACCGGCAAGAAAGAGGCCACGCTAGCCTTCCAAGGCACCGGCATTCCGGCAAAGGGATATTTTATCCCGCCCACTATTTTCACCGACGTGAAGCCCGAAATGACCCTGAGCCAATGCGAGATTTTTGGCCCGGTTCTGAGCGTGCTCAAAGCGCGTGACCTGAAGGACGCCATCCGCATCGCCAACGATACCGATTACGCGCTTACTGCGGGTTTCTTTTCCCGAAGCCCGGCAAATATCGAACGGATCAAGGCGGAATTGGTGGCAGGGAATGTCTACGTCAACCGGTCCTGCACGGGCGCCGTGGTCGGGCGCCATCCCTTTGGTGGCTTCAAAATGAGCGGAGGCGGAACAAAAGCAGGCGGAGGCGATTACCTCCTCAACTTTATTGTCCCGCGCGTAGTGACCGAAAATATCACCCGGCACGGCTTTGCGCCGGATACGACACCGCAATACCGCGGCGAATTCATATCCGGCGCTGCTGCCCGCAAAGAGTAACCCGCTGCCCGGGGTTATTAGTGAAGCATCTTCAGGAGGGCGGAGACCATGGTCGCCACCGGCCAGGCTGAGACCGCCCCGATGACGGTGAAGAGGAGAAACTCACGGACGAAGCTCCGGCGCGTCTCACCCCGGAAGAACTCCCGGCTGAGGTTGCGAAAGGCGCGTAATTCTGCACTGGCATCCCGCGCGGCTGCGCCGTTGAGACGATCACCTTGAAAGTGGTAATCCGTCTGAGGGAAGCTACGAAGTCCAAACGAACGGAAACTGCCGTCGCCAGCCTCGTGTTTCTGTCTTGAACTGTGTGTTGTCGGTTTCATAACGATAGTTGTCGCGTCTATTTTTAGGCGCGTACGCCAGCTCGTGACGCCAGAGCCGGCGGAGTATTTCTACCGCAGCTGGCAGCTTTATCTGCGACCAGCCACAGGAAAAATCGAACGCGCTTCCCAAGCCGGACGAAGCCGACAGGGGTAGCGCATTACTCGCTGACCAGATAGTATGACAAATTTGTCATGTTGTCCAGTGCACACATATAACCCAAACGCCCTCAACATCTAACAGTTTAACAAATTCTTGCACCTCTAGCAGAGGACCTTGCCGGCCTTCGTTGCGAGATGACGAGTTATCTTAGCGTCCGCTCTTTTACGAGGAGCTCGATCACGCTCACGATCATGTAGATCACTGGCCAGGCCGCGACCACCATCACCAGCGCGAAAACAACCATCTCGCGCCGACGTTCCCGCATGGATTCGAGACGAAACTCGCGGCTGAGTTGGTTGAAACGATGGGCAGGAGAGTCGTCATCACGACCGAAGGAAAATCCACCCCGCCAGCTCCCCATATCGGACTGAAGGAAGCAGTCCGTCCGAGGAAAACAGCGTCGGTCGGAACGGGAGACGGGAGACAAGGGCTTCATCTTCTCAGTTTGAACCGCATGTACAGTGCCACCAACCCCGCCAAACTAAAAGCGCAGACGCATTGGCAGATTGAGAATTCATGCCCGAAGTTTCCGCATGCTGTATGTGGTGCCGACTCCGATCGGCAATCTTCGCGACATCACTCTGCGGGCCCTCGACGTCCTGCAAGCGGTCGATGCCATTGCCGCTGAAGACACCCGCCACTCGGGCCTTTTGCTGAAACATTTCGAAATTCGCAAGCCGCTCATCAGCTTTCACGAACATAATGAGGCGATGCGGACAGAGCAGCTCGTCGCGCGTCTGGCCGCGGGCGAGAATCTTGCACTGATCACCGACGCCGGCATGCCGGCGCTGTCGGACCCGGGGCGACGCCTCATTCAAGCCTGCATCGCTCGAGATTTTGCTCTCACAGTTCTGCCGGGTGCCTCCTCGATTGTGACTGCTGCCGTGGGCGCGGGATTCGTGACCGCCGGTTTTTGTTTTTGCGGTTTCCTGCCGGTGAAGAGCGGAGGACGCGCTCGTGAGTTGCAAGTCGCGCACGAACGGCCTGAACCTACCATTTTTTTTGAATCACCCCACCGGTTGTTGAGGACGCTCACGGCTCTGAGGGATATCTCCCCGGACCGGCTGGTGTGCGTCGCCCGGGAGCTGACGAAAAAATTCGAGGAATATCAGCGCGGCCGCGCGGAAGAGCTTCTCGCCCACTACCAATCGCATCCACCCAAGGGTGAGATCGTTCTCCTGATCGACGCCGCCCCCAAACCAGGTCGCCGGTCTCAGGCGCAATCGCGGGATGACTCCGCCACTTGCCAAAAGCAGACGCTCGTGTGATGGTGCGCGGCTTTTCCCTCAGGCAAATCCCTTTCGTTATGGCTTACGCAATCATCAGAACCGGTGGCCACCAATACCGCGTGACGGAAGGCGATATTCTCGACATTGATCTGCTGGCAGATGAAGCTGGCAAAAAGATCGAGCTCTCTGACGTGCTCATGCACGCCGATGGGGATGAGATCAAGCAAGGCGGGGCGCTGGAAGGTGCGAAGGTCGCGGCGGAAATCGTCGAGCACCGCAAAGACAAGAAGGTCATTGCCTATAAGTTCCGCCGCCGCAAAGGCTATCACCGCACGGTCGGGCATCGCCGCAAGCTCACCCGCGTAAAAATCACCTCCATTAGCTTGGGCGAGAAAAAAGCAACGGCCGCAAAGGGCTGAGTTTTTAAAAATATTGTTTTCCTGACGAGTTTATCCGATGGCCCATAAAAAAGGACAAGGCAGCGTTAAGAATGGCCGCGACAGCGTCAGCAAGCGTCTCGGCGTGAAAAAGTTCGGCGACCAGGTCGTGGTCGCGGGCAACATTATTATCCGCCAGCGCGGAACCAAATTTCTCCCTGGCAAGAACGTTGGCCTTGGGCGCGATTACACAATTTTCGCCCTCGTGGACGGAAACGTCCGATTCGATCGCGCCGGCCGCAGGGTGAACGTGATCCCAACTGCGGCTGCCTGAAGGCTCGGGCTCGCTTCTTCCCGAGCGTAATCCATCGGGTAGGCCAAGGACGACGATTGCCGAATCCGGGATAATTGTTCTATAAAGGACACTTCACGTCATGAAATATAAAACCTACCTCCTTTTTGGGGCACCCGGCAGCGGCAAGGGCACCCAGGGCAAAACGTTGGGCACGATCCCTCGCTTCTATCATTGTGCTTGTGGCGACGTCTTTCGCTCCATCGACACCCGGACGGCGGTAGGAAAAGCGTTTCTGGATTATTCGAGTAAAGGCCAGCTCGTACCAGATGAGGTCACGGTAGAACTATGGAAAGAAGCGATCGACGCCGCAGTCGACGCGCACAAGTTCAAGCCGGATATCGACACCCTCGTGCTCGACGGAATTCCAAGGAATGTGGCGCAGGCGGAGATCATGGAAGCGATGATCGACGTGGAGCGCGTCTTCCATCTCTCCTGCCCGGACCGCAATCAGCTTTTCATCCGCTTGAAGAAGCGGGCGCTTAAAGATAACCGACTCGATGACGCGAACGAAGAGGTCATTCGGCGACGCCTTGAACTCTATGATTCCGACTCAAAGCCGGTGTTATCGTATTATGCCAAAGATTGTGTCGCTTCCATCGACGCCACGCAGCCGCCGGCGAAGGTTCTCCTTGAGATTCTCGCCAGCGTCAACGGCGTAAACGGGATTCATGAGCCAGCCACCGCAGCAGCAATTTGAAAGCTTCACCGCTTCGAGCCTCTACTGCGAGAAGTGTAAGGCGGCTATGCCAGTGCGGGAAAGACTTCTGTTAGTTCTTCCCGACAAGGAAATCTACGACTACCTCTGCACTGGCTGCGCTTCCTCCGTCGGATCGCGCGAGGTCACCGCAGGTGAAAAAATGATGGGACAGGCGATGGCAGGGCGGCGGCCTCGACGCCCAGTCGCGCTCTCCTAGCGCGAGAATGCGAATCGTTTTCATAGGCACGGGGGAAATCGCCGTGCCTACTTTGCAGTTGCTGCTGCAAAAGCGGGAGCACGAAGTGGTGGCGATCGTCACTCAGCCCGATAAACCCGTCGGAAGAGATCAACGCCTGAGTGCAACGCCCGTCAAAGCGGCGGCAGCGGCGATGAATCTCCCTATTTTGCAGCCGCCGAAAATTAAATCTGCTGACGCGCTAGAAACAATCGCGGCGCTCGCGCCAGAGGTAGTAGTGGTGATGGCTTACGGCCAGATCCTTCCCCAGGCGTTGCTGGATCTTCCGCGTCGAGCTTGCCTCAACCTCCACGCCTCCCTCCTCCCGCGATGGCGCGGCGCCGCACCAATCCAGGCGGCAATCGCTGCCGGCGATCACGAAACGGGCATCACGGTCATGTACATGAACGCAGGGCTCGATACCGGAGACATTCTTCTGCAACACCCGACGCCCATTCGCGAGGGCGACAGTGGGGCTTCCCTGCACGATCGCCTCGCTCAAATTGCGCCCGGGGCCTGCGCGGAGGCGTTATCGCTCATCGCGGCCGGCAAAGCGCCACGTAGTCGGCAGGATGAATCTTGTGCTACGCATGCTCCTAAACTTGAGCGCGAGGATGGAGCGATCGATTGGAAGATGGACGCGGAGGAAATTGAGCGCAAAATTCGGGCGTTCGATCCCTGGCCCGGGGCCTTCACGCGTGTAGCGGCAGGCGATCGACCGCCGCAGTCACTGAAAATATTTCGGGCGCACATCGTGCCGGAAAACGGTCGGTCCGGTTCGGTGTTGCACGTGAACGGTGACATCGTCGTCAGCGCAGCTGACGCTTCCCTGGCTCTGGATGAAGTGCAGCTTGCCGGTAAGCGAAGGATGAAAGCGGCGGAATTCGCGCGCGGCCTCCCTGGACCGTTGCGCGTGGTCGATTGATCCCTAACACGTCATTTTTCTTTCCAAGGTGCGCCCCATCGCGGAGTCTGGGCGCGCATGGAAGGTAACGGCGCGAGTTATAAACGAATCATCCTGAAATTGAGTGGCGAAGCGCTGCGTGAACCGGGCGCAAAAGAAAATATCTCGCCCCAGATCGTGCGCGGAATCGCCGAGCGCATTAAAGAAGTCCGCGATCTCGGGGTTCAAATTGGGGTCGTTATTGGTGGCGGCAATATCTGGCGTGGCTTGTCCGCCGCGCACCGCGGGATGGATCGCACCACCGCCGATTACATGGGCATGCTCGCCACCGTGATCAATGGGCTCGCTTTGCAAAGCGCCTGCAGCCAGGTCGGCGTCGAGACGCGAGTGCAGACTGCGATCGAAATGCAGAACATCGCGGAGCCTTTCATTCGCGGCCGAGCCATTCGGCATCTCGAACTCGGGCGGGTGGTGATTTTTGTCGCCGGCACGGGCAATCCCTACTTTTCCACCGACACCACGGCGGCCTTGCGCGCGAATGAAATCGGGGCGGAGATCATTCTGAAGGCAACGAAGGTCGACGGCATCTACGATTCCGATCCGAAACTGAACCCGAAAGCGCAGCGCTACGATCGCATCAGTTACAGCGAAGCATTAAGCAAGCGCCTACAGGTGATGGACTCGACCGCTTTCAGCCTCTGCATGGACAATAAAATCCCGATCGTCGTGTTCGACATGAATAAGGATGGCATCCTGCGTGAAGCGATCGCGGGCCGGAAAGTGGGAACACTCGTTTGCGATTAAGGCGCGTTCGCGCCAATCTGGACCATGGCCGCTGAGGACGTTTTGCTCGAAGGAGAGATGGCGATGGAAAAAAGCGTGGATTACATGATCCACGAATTCGCTTCCGTGCGCACGGGAAAAGCCTCGCCCGCCCTGGTGGAGAACGTGGATGTGCAGGCCTACGGCTCGGCCATGAAACTGAAACAGCTCGCCCTCATCACCACGCCGGAGCCGCGCCTGCTGGTCGTGCAACCTTTTGACGCCGGGACAGTGCGCGACATTGAGAAGGCGTTGAAGGAATCCAAAATCGGGATTAACCCGGCCGTCGACGGCAAGATCATTCGGCTGCCGATTCCGGAGCTTTCGGAAGAGCGCCGCCGGGATCTCGTCCGTTCCCTGAGCAAAATGGCAGAGGAAGCGCGCGTGCGCGTACGCAGCAATCGCCGCACCGCCCTCGACGAAGCCAAGAAGCTCAAGACTTCGGGGGAGCTAACGGAAGATGGACTACGTGACTTTGAAGCGGAGGTGCAGAAGCTGACTGACCGCTTCGTCAAAAGCGTCGATGATCACCTCTCGCGCAAAGAGGCGGAGATCATGAAGGTCTAGTTCCTTCGGGACGGGCCGGTTAAAGCCGGACGAGATCGAGCAAGAATTGGCACCAGAGATAGATCATTCCGCGCCAGGAATATTTTACCTCCTCGCCTTCCGCTGGCTTCAGCACCCCGGCGCTCACATTGTGGGCAATCTGATCCCGGAGATCGTTTTCGATATCGTGCTGGATGCGCTCGTCATCGAGCGAGCACAGGGCGGCGGTTTCCACCCGGTGATCGCGCAGGAATTTCCGATGACTCTGGTAAAGCTCGAAGAAGTTCTGATCGGCCCGTTGCCGATTGATGCGAAACTGCGGCGTTACTTTTAGGCCGTAGGAAAGTGGATAATTCCAGGTCGTCCAGATCAGGCCGTTCTTGGCGCGCGACGAAATGCGCAGGTAGTAGAAGGAAAGATCGTGCTGCTCGTTGAGACAAATCGTGGCTTGGGCGCGATCTTCCAATTTGGAGTAAAGCCGGAAAAATTGCCGGTAATCTTCCCAGTCCCAGCCCGCATCCTCGATGTGGTGAAAACCTTCGTTCTCAATTTCTCGACTGATGTCTTCCAAGGCGGGAAAGAGGCTAGCTGAGGGGGGCGCCTTCTGACGTAAACGCTTCTCCTTCGGCAAACGCAGCGAGCGAATGCGAGTGAGGATTTCCACCCAAGGCAAAAAAAGCCATGAAATCGCGCCGACGGCCCCCCACAGCACGCTCCCGGTAATGAAAAAGAGCAGCAGGAAGGAGGCAATGAGAATGCCGAGCGCCCCGGTTTTCTGGGCGACAGAGGTTTGATAGGTCCGCAGCGCGATGCTGAAGACAGCGACGCCGAGGGTAAGAAGAAAGCCAAAAAGCATCTACGGCTCGATGCGATGCTCGCTCAGAAATTTCTGCAGCTGATCCGTATCAAAATTAGCCAGCACCTCATCGCCCGCGACAAGCGTGGGAACGTAGGATTGATCGGAAAGCTCTACCATTCGGCGATAGGCTTCACGATCCTGGCCGACGTCGATCTCGGTAAAACCGTAGCCGCGCTCCGTCAGAAATTCCTTCGCGTCGATGCACCAGGAGCACCACTCGCGGCTGTAGAGAGTCATGTCTCTGGTCATCCTGCATGGTACGACACTGCGGCCAAGGCCGTCAATTTGTGCGACACGAAATTTGGCTTTGTTAAATTCTGCCGCGGGAAGCCAGAGAAACTAATACGACTTTGCCCAAATCACCCGCTTCTTGCTCGGTTCGCCGGTAAAAATACAGCGGCCTGGGTCGTCGCCCCCAAACGGGATACAGCGAATCGTAACTTTCAGATCTGCTTTAATCTTCTCTTCCACGGCGCGTGATCCGTTCCAATGCGCCAGAGCGAACCCACCGTGAATTTCCGGCTTCTGAGGGTTTTGGGCGGTGAAGAATTCGTAGAAGTCGTCGCGCGTCTCCAGCACCCTTGTGTTCCGATCACGAAACGCCAGCGCGCGATCGTAAAGGCCGCGTTGAATTTCATGAAGTATGTCCGGCGCGCGCTCCACTAATCGCTCGAACGGAAGGTACTCTTTCGCCTTTGGCCCGGCATCGCGGCGCGACACCGCTGCCTGTCCCGCTTCCAGATCGCGCGGGCCTACCTCTACCCGCACCGGCACGCCTTTCTTGATCCACTCCCAGTTTTTTGCCCCGCCGCCCAGGTCGCGTCTGTCAATCTCTACTTCGATCGGTGCACCCGCGTAGGAGCTTCCGCGCAATCCCGTCGCCAGTTTTTGACAAGCGTCCAGGACCGCCGATCGAGTCTCTTCCTTGGGGGTGATAGGGATGATGACGATGTGGGTGGGCGCAATCCTTGGAGGCAGGACGAGACCATCATCGTCGCCATGCATCATGATAACGGTCCCGACCAAGCGTGTGCTCATCCCCCAGCTGGTGGTCCAGCCAAACTCCTGCCGTCCGTCACGGCTCTGAAATTGAATGCCGCTCGCCCTCGAAAAGTTTTGCCCGAGAAAATGTGACGTGCCCGCCTGAATCGCTTTCCGATCCTGCACCATCGCTTCCAAACAGAGAGTCTGCACCGCCCCGGGGAAACGCTCGCTCTCGGATTTCTCCCCGCTAAAGGCCGGGAGAGCAAGGTGGTCCCGCACGAACGTTTCATAGACGTCGAGCATGCGGCGTGTCTCCTCTCGCGCTTCGGTTTCCGTCTCATGCACGGTATGCCCTTCCTGCCAAAGAAACTCGCTGGTCCGGAGAAACAGCCGCGGCCTCATTTCCCAGCGCACGACATTGCACCACTGGTTGATGAGGATCGGGAGGTCGCGGTAGGACTGCACCCATTTGGCGTAGCTCGCTCCGATAATGGTCTCGCTCGTCGGCCGTATCACCAGCGGCTCCGCCAGGACCGCGGTTGGCGAGGGGCGCATCTTCCCGTCTGCGTCGAGCTCGAGCCGGTGATGCGTCACGACGGCGCATTCTTTGGCAAAGCCTTCCACGTGCTCAGCCTCCTTCTGCATATAACTCAGAGGGATAAAGAGCGGAAAATAGGCGTTGCGATGGCCCGTGGCCCGAAACATCGCGTCGAGCTGCCGCTGCATATTCTCCCAGATGCCGAAACCCCAAGGTCGAATTACCATGCAGCCCCGCACGTCGCTTGAATCCGCCAACTCCGCGGCGCGGATTACCTGTTGATACCACTCCGGAAAATCCTGCTCGCGTGTGGGAGAAATGGCCGTTTTCTGGGACGAGCGAGCAGTTTCAGCCATGGGGCGCGAGTCTAGCCAGACCTCGAGAAATCGCGAGCGGACGTTTCCGGGCGCAACTTTTTCAGCTCGACGGGTTATATTTTTACGGGCATATCAGTGGAAGACTGCAAGGTCGCCGGTTTGCTGGTCTAATGTTTTACCTTCAAGACCAGCAAGCGTAACTGAGATTCCTCCAGAAAATGTCGACGCCAAGAGCAAAATTGATTCTGAAGCTGATCGTGATTGTGGCAGCCTGTGCGCTGGCGCTTCCAGTCATGGCTGCTTCGGGTCGGGGTGGGTCCAGTCGGGCAGGACAGGCTGCCGGGCGCGGACTGGGCGGTTTACCGGCCACTCGGGCATTGCCACCCACTCAGCCCAGCTCCTACCAACCGCCGGCCCCGCAGCCTACCCCAACACCGCGTCACCGAAAAGATGCGCGGTCGTCACCTCTTGAAGCGGATCAGCTGCCAGACAGTGGCCGTCCTGCGGCGGCTTACCCCAATCGTATTTATCCTGCCGCTCCGCAGCGCGCGTTCCCCAGCTCGGCCCGGAAAAACGCCGAGGAGCGGGCTGAATCCGCTCGTCGTGGGCCGGAGCGTGTGGGCGCGTCGACCGGTGGTGACCGATCCGGTAAGAAGCACGTCTCTTCGAAACGGCCGGAAGTTCAGCGCTCGTCCAAGGTAGCTCCTCCCACCCAGGCTCCCAATCGTCCGACCAACAATCCTGCTCCGGCGATCGTTGCACCCGCCACCTTGCCCCCAGTCATCGCTCCGCCGTTTCCGCAAACACTGCCCCCTTCTCAGGAGGCGATGACTGCCCCTGTCGTTCAGGCACACCCGGCCAGCCAGCACGATATCGAACAGACATTGCCAAATTTGTCTGCGGATGAGCGGGCGAAACTGTACTCGGCGCACGAGGCCGCGATGCACAATCCCGACTTGGCGGCCCTGCGCGAGCGCTACCTGCGAGAGAAACGTGCTTACCGCGAGGAACTGCAAAGAGCTCTGCTCAAGGCTGATCCGTCAGTTCAACCAATCTTAGAGAAAGTTAGGAAGCGGCCCGCGGGCGATAAGTAGGTCGGACGCGTCACGCTCATAAGCGTGCCCTCCTGCCGCCCCGTGGTCAGCGTGCGCTAGCCTCGGGATCGTCGGTCCCGGGATCGGCGCTTTGACGTCGCGCCGCCTTGCTTTCAGTCGAGGAAATTTGCTTTCACGCTCCAGGCTGTGCCTGCAAGTTCATTTCCCCGGGGGAGGAGTAGCACTCTCATAA
>JBDTXE010000017.1:0-14748 GCA_040006335.1 Verrucomicrobiota bacterium
CCTTCGCCACGTTACAGACATCGAGAAACGCCTGCATGTCGTCGCCCTGCACTTCCTCCACGTCAAAGCCGTAGGCTTCGTAACGTTTGCGGGTGTCCTCGCTCTGCGTCTGCTTCGCCATGGCGTCGAGGGTGATGGCGTTGCAGTCGTAAATCAGGATCAGATTATCGAGACCGAAATGCCCGGCGAACGCGCTCGCCTCGGCGCTGACGCCTTCCTGCAGGCAGCCGTCGCCGGCAAGACAGAAAATGTGCTGATCGAAAATCCGATGATCGGCTGTGTTGTAGTGCGCCGCCGCCATTTTCGCGGCCATGGCCACGCCGACGGCGTTACCAACCCCCTGCCCGAGCGGCCCGGTGGTGCACTCGACCCCGGGCGTCTCAAAAAATTCCGGATGGCCGGGCGTTTTCGAATGGAGTTGGCGGAAACGTTTGATGTCGTCGACGGAAACGTCGTAGCCCGCGAGATTGAGCCAGGAATAAAGAAACAGGCTGCCGTGGCCGGCGGAGAGAATGAAATAGTCGCGCCCGATCCAGCGTGGCTGTTCGGGGTTATGGCGGAGCAGGTAGCCGTAAAGAACCGCGCCCATTTCGGCGCAACCCAGCGGCAGGCCCAAGTGACCGGATTGCGAAGTTTGGACCGCGTCCATGGCAAGACCGCGCGCCTCATTGGCGGCACGGGAGAGAGCTTCGAGATTCAGACCCATCTCGATCTATAAGCGCAGGCGCGTTTCCGACAAATCGTTTTCGCCACCTTGCTTTTTACGAGGAATCACGAGTGATTGCCGCACGGTGAACCGCCTGACTCTGCTCCATATGATCGAACGGCTGGAAGGTCTGCTCGGGAAATTACCGGGAGCCCTGCAGAAGGCTGTCATGTCTGAGCTGACGCCGATGAAGGAGCTGTTTCTACAGCAACGCCCGCCGCGCCTTCTGATCGCGGGAGCGGATCGTCTGCCGTTGGCGCAAATCGTGAGCATAGTTTTCCAAGGGAAGGAAGATCCCCGGACGCGCAACCTGCTCTTCGAGGTTTATCGCTGGCAAACGATCGAAGTTCCTGGCAGCGGCGTCATCGCAATGCTCGATGCGCGCGGCGCCGACGCGACCTCGGAGGCAGCCATTCGCGAAGAGTTGAAACGCGAGGCGGCAGACGCCGTTATCATCATTACCGATGAAGCGGAGACGAAAACTCACGCCAAGACCAGCGCGACCAACGGGGCGAAATGCACGCGTTGGAATGACGAGGTGAAACCGGAATGCGGCATCATCTCCCTTCATCTCGATCGGCCTCCGACGCCCGCGCTGGTGAAAGAAGACGCTGGGGCGGCGTTTGGTCGAGTCTGGGGATATTTCGATTTTGTCACGGGCGAAGGCGCTTCTCCCGCGAACCAGGCGACTTCGCAACGCCTGATCCACATGCTGGTGCGGCGCCTGCCGAACGCGTGCCGAGTGGAGCTGGCCCGGAGCGTGGGCGATCGCGCGACCCAGCGGGAGATCGCGCAAGTGCTGATTAAATCGAGCACTGCGATTTGCGCGGCGGTCGGGGCGCAACCGATTCCGCTGGCCGACCTGCCGGTCCTGACCTCGCTGCAATTGTTGATGGTTTCCGGCATCATGTATATCAGCGGTCGGGAGAAAAGCCTGCGCGCGGCGACCGAATTTGTCGGCGCGATCGGCGCCAACGTTGGGGCGGGGATGCTGATGCGGGAAGGGGCGCGCGCGATGCTGAAATTCATTCCTGGCTGGGGCAATATAGTTTGCGGCATGATCGCGGGCGCCGGCACCTATGCGGTAGGGCAGTCGGCCGCGGCGTATTTTCTGGAAGGGGTGACCCTGGGGGAAGCGAAACGGGCATATCTGGCCGGGAAACGAAGGCGTCGGCCAAAGGCTTTGGCTGACCGTTGAAGACAAAAACGGCCGCTGCCGCTCGTGCGGGGCCCACTTTCGAGGAATGTTAATAACTTGTGGACAATCGAAAGGCGACCCTGCGGTTTTGTTCACAGCGCGGTGTGAATAGCGTGGGCGCGCTCTCGCCACTTGGGCAAGCTTTCCAGTGAATCTATCGCAACTCCGCGCGGCCCTGGCGGCGGCACGCGTGCAACCGGTCAAAACACTCGGACAAAATTTTCTGCACGACCAAAACCTGGCGCGATGGATTGTTGATCAGGCTCAGATCGAAGCGAATGATTTCGTGGTGGAGATCGGACCCGGACTAGGCGCGCTCACGGAAGAGATCGTAGCGCGCGGCGCGCGAGTGCTGGCGCTGGAAAAGGATGGCCGACTGGCGACGGCGCTGCGAGAGCGTTTTGCGGGAGCGCCGGTAGAGGTGCGTCATGGAGATGCGCTGGAGTTCGACGCGCGCCAGTTATTCGGCGAGCGGAACGTGCGCGTGATCGGATGTCTCCCCTACTACATCGCCAGCCAACTGTTGACGAAGTTCGTAACCTACCCGTTCAGTAACAAGCTTTCCCTGTTCATGTTACAGGATGAAATGGCCCGTCGTATTTCCTCGGTGAGCGGCACGGCCGATTACGGTGCATTGACGGTGCGGCTGCAAGCACACCATGAAGTCGCCTACCTGCGCAAGATTCCGCCGCCAGTTTTTTTCCCACGTCCCGAGGTCGACTCCGCTGTGGTGCGGATCACTCCCCGCGCGGAAGCCGAGGTCGCGATGATCGACGGCGCGCGGCTGCGCGAGCTGGTCCGCCTCGGTTTTTCCCAACGCCGCAAACAGGTCCGCAATGTGATCGGCGATTCCCTGCCAGCGTGGGAACATCTCGCGGCGAAACTTGCGTTCAAAGTGACCGCGCGCGCGGGAGAAATTTCGCGCGAACAATGGATCGCGCTCGCCCAGGCCGCCGCGGGGCGGAGTGGAAAACTGCAAAGCCAGAACGACGCCGAAATGTTCCCGCTGGTCGACGAAAACGACGTGGAAGTCGCAGCCGCCCCTCGCCGGGAAGTGCATGAGAATAACTTGCGCCATCGGGCGGTCCACCTGCTCATTTTCAACAAAAAGGGCGAATTACTCCTGCAAAAGCGTTCCGCGGGGAAGGATCGGCACCCGCTGGTCTGGGATTCGAGCGCCGCGGGCCACGTCAACGCCGGGGAAGAGTACGAAAGCGCGGCTACCCGGGAGCTGGAAGAAGAGCTCGGGATTACCACTCCACTCACCCCGATCGGCAAACTAGGCGCATCGGAGGCCACTGGGCAGGAGTTCATCAACGTCTATCGCGGCACACATGAGGGGCCGTTTCATTTTCCGCTCGAGGAAATCTCCGCGGTCGAGTTTTTCCCGATCTCTTTGATCGAGCGCTGGACGACGGCGAAGCCGGAAGAGTTTGCGCCGGGATTTTTGGAATGCTGGCGGCTTTGGCACACGACGGAAACGCCGCCTGCGGCGTGAAGGAGGAAGCAATCTGTCGCAATGCGCCTCCGTCATCCCGAAGCGGCAAAGCGCGCTGAGGCCTCGCGCCTTCTCTATGGTTACACTTCTTCTGAGCAGTGTGAGTTAACACCGGGCGGGAGGTCCCTCGCCGTCTTCGCGGCTCGGGATGACAAGCGCTACTGCACCCACGCGGCCTAATGCGACCGCTCTGGGAGCGGACGGAGAGCTACAGTCCCAGGATTTCCAGCGCGGGCAGATTCCACTTTTGCCACTTCGCGCCATATTCATCGCGGGTCAGCAAAACGTAGCAGGGATGGCGGGCCGCGCGCAGCCACGCGATCAGTGACACCAGATCGTCTCTCGCCATCGTGGTGCAACCGGCAGTGGGACGATCGATTCCGCGGCGGGTATGAAAGAAGATCGCGCTGCCGTCTCCCGGCACCGGCGGGTCGGAGTTATGCCTGATCTCGATCAGCCAGCGATAGGCGAAATCGCCGCCGCGCATTTTTTCGTGGCTGTAACTGTCCGGCGGATTCTTCGGATCGATAACGACGTGGCGATTGTAACTGGGTGAGCGCGGATCGTCGCTCCACACGTCCGCCTCTGTCACCTGATGGAACGGATAATCAGAGCCGGGCGGAAGCGATGCATCGTAGGTGTAGATTTCGCCCAGGCGAAAGATGCCGGCGGGCGCCCTTCCGTCCCGTTCACGTTTACGCAAACCCGCTTCGTCCTGTCCGGCGATCCCGGCACCCCAGGCCAGCCCATTTTTGCCAAAAAGGATCGGGAGCGGACCGGCCTGGCGCTGCCAGGCGGCGCCGGATTTATCGAGCCAGACGAGGCGGCCGTGAACGGCATTCCAGTCGGGCGCGAGGCCGACGATCAGCTGGGAGCAGTTCTCCGGCAGCCCGGCGGCACGGGCGGTGCTCGCAAGGAACAGCGCGAGGATCAGCGAACGAAGCACGTCTTATCTAGAAACCGAGCCTGCACCCACTGCAACGCGATTCATGAAAAAACGCCTGCTCGTTTGCGCTCTGCTGGTGCTGCTCGCCTTCGGCGCGCACGCGCCTGCCTTGCGCGGCGGATTCGTCTGGGATGATACCGCTCTGATTCTGCGCGATCCGCTCATTCGCAGCTGGCGGCTGATTCCCGAGCAATTCCAGCACTTCCTCTTCACCGACGCTACGCCCTCGAACTTCTATCGCCCAGTCCAGCGCATCACCTACACGTTCGAATATTGGGCCGCGATTTTTCAACCCGCGTTATTTCATTTGACGAACATTTTGCTACACGCGGGAGCGGCCATCGCCCTCTTCATTTTTGCACTGGCCTTGATGCGGATCTACGGCGTGGAAGGGAGAAGGCGCGAGTGCGTCGCAATCCTCGCCGCCGCGGCTTGGGCGCTGCATCCGCTGCACTCCGCGGTGGTCGACTACGTTTCCGGTCGCGCCGATTCGCTCGCCGCGCTCTTCGGATTCGTTGGGCTTTATTTTTGCGTTCGCACGCTGGAAGCGGAGGGGCGGGAAGCATGGAGATTTCATGGCTGCACCGGCGCGGCCTTTCTGCTCAGCGCCCTGAGTAAGGAATCGGGTCTGATTTTTTGTCTCGCGGCCTTCGGCCTGGTCGTAGCGCGACGGCAATGGCGGACCCTGCGCGGCCTGGCGATCTCGCTCGCTTTTGTCGTCACGATCTACGGCACGCTGCGGGTGCAGGCCGAAGTGATCGAAATCCCACAGATGAGCGCGCCAATTCCATTTCTCGTTAGGCCTATCATTGCCGCGCGCGCGCTGGCGGAATATGCGGGACTGCTAGTTGCGCCGGTGCGGTTGCATATGGACCGCGACGTCGAAAGCCATCCGGCCGGGATGAATAACGCCAGCATGACCGCTGTTTCCATGCGGGAATTGGAGGGCGTCGCCGGGTGTGCCCTGGTACTTTTGCTGGGGTGGTGGATGCTCCGCGCCCGCCGGGCCGAGCCTGCCGTCTTCGCTCTGCTGCTGCTGGGCGCGATCTTTTATGCTCCCGTTTCCGGGCTGCTCCCGCTCAATGCCAGCATCGCCGAGCACTGGCTTTACGTGCCTTCCGCTTTCCTTCTTCTCGCAGTGGCGCTGCAGCTTTCCCGTCTCCGGAGCCAACTCCTCCTCCGTGGCGTCATCGTGGGCAGCTGTCTCTGGATGCTCGCGCTCGGCGGACGCAGCTTTGTCCGCGCGGGTGATTGGAATAATCAGCGCACTTTCCTGGAACGAAACATCGCCGCGGGCGGCGACTCGGCCCGCATGCTGATCAATCTCGCTGCCCTGGAGATGAGCGGGAATAGGCTCGATCTCGCATCTGACCTATTCCGACGCGCGCTGGCCAGGGAACCCGGCCAACCGCTGGCCAGTTTGAATCTGGCCGCGGTCGAACTACGGAAAAATGAATTTGCTGCGGCCCGCGCGGATCTGGCCCGGGCCACCGCACATCCTGCGACCGAAGCGCTTGCCCACAATCTGCGAGCGACGCTGGACTACAAGGAGCACGCCAAGCTCGATCTTATGCGTCTGCGACTGGCAACGCGAACGGCACCGCCGAATTGGAGCATCGAACGCCGTTACGTCCGCGTGCTCTGGGATACCGGACATCGGGCGGCCGCGATCGCAGAGTTGAAAGGAATTCTTCGCACCGACGCCTACCGTGCCGAATCGTGGCAGATCCTCGCCGTGTATCTCGTGCACAGCGGGCATCCCAAGGAAGGGGTGGACGCCCTCAGCCTGGCCTGCGATCTCGACGTCCATCTCGGGGAACACGAACAATTATAGCCCTACGCGCAGGCCCCGCCGCTCACGTCGAAGAGAGCGAACATTCCCGTTGCCATTAGTCTGCGCGCAGTGACATATTCGGCTCCCGCGCCCCGTAGAACAGGAGCGCGGCTACCGCATGGCTGTCGAAATACCCGAAACAACTTCCAAACTGGACGGACCGCAGGTGCGGCAATTTTCCGTCTTTCTGCCGAACAAAGTGGGCGCGATGCTCGACATCGTGAAGCTGCTCAATGTCCATTCCACCCATGTGGTGGCTTTGAGCGTGACGGAGTCGACCGATTCCGCGATCGCCCGTATCATCGTGAGCGATCCTGAGCGCGTGGAAGTGCTCTTCCGGGAACACGAGATCGCGTTCGGCTTCTGCGATCTCATGGTGGTGGAGCTGCGCGAGGTGGCGACGCAATTCATCAAAATGCTTGCGGCCCTGCTGATGGCGGAAGTGAACGTCCACTTCAGTTACCCGCTGTTGACGCGACCGAACGGCCATGCCGCGCTCGCCATGTATGTCGACGACGCCGAATGCGCCGCCAACGTGCTCCGCGGCGAAGGCTTTCGTCTTCTCTCGCAGGCAGATATTTCGCGCTAGCGACGGGGCGATTTTAAATTCGGCGCTAGCCACAACGGCTAAGCGGATCGACCATGGTTTTGAACACGAACGCCTCGGTCGCTGTCCAGGGCATGCATTGACAGCCCGGTAGGGCGTCACTACAAATTCACTCGCATGGACGACGTAATCGACGAATCCCCTGCCCCACGTCCCGATCGCACGTTTTTCCTCGCCGTCGCGCTCATTACCGCGGTGGGAGCGATCGAACTTCTCGCCGCCTTCTTTCATATTGTGGGCAAAGCGCGTGCGGAAAGAGCCGCCACCGCCGCCGTGGCCACGACACCCGCACCGGCGCCAGCCGCTCCCGCCAACGTCGCTCGCGTCGCGCCCGCGCCAGTGACCTCGGTTCCAACTGTTCCGGCGCCCGGCGCCCCCTTGAGCGCTTCCGAGCGGCTCCTGCAGGAGGCGCGGGCGTTTAATCAGCGCGGCGATACCGCCAACGCTCTCGCCAAATTGCAGGAAGCGGCGCAGCGCGATCCGCGCAACGCACCGGTGCTGGCGGAAATGGCCACCATTTACGAATCGATTCAGTTATGGGATCGCTCTAACGAGACGTGGCGCAAGATCCAGGAGATAGGTCCTCCGGCTGGCGATCTCTACCGTCTGGCGGAAATGAAGTTAAAGGTCGGCGCCAGCGCGACCTTGCCGGCGACGGCCGCCAAGGCGGCCCCGAACACGCAGACGGCGGCCGCGAGTGCGCCCGTCGCGGCCCGCGCCGCTACCGTCGATGGGACGGGCACCGCGCTCGATCGCGAGGGAATTCCGGAAGGCTCAGTCTTTGGTGTGACTGAGATCTCCAGCGAAAACGTGCCCGACCCCGACGCCGAGACCAATCTTCGGATCAAGATCGCGGTGAAAAAACGCGATCGCGTCCCGATCGAACTCGCGCGGCTCAAAATCGTGGTCCGTTTTTACGATCTGATCGATAACGAACGCGTCGCCGACACCGATGCCGACGTCAATTTTGAATGGCTGAATCCCAAGCACGACTGGTCGGAAACAAACCCGGAGACCCTGGTCGTTTCCTACGTGCGGGCGCGGAATCATGCCGTGAATTCGGAGGCTGCGATCTCGGCTGCCGCCGCCGCCGTCACCCCCGGCAAACCAACCCGCTCGGGCAAGAAAAGAGCCTCCCAACCCGTGGCGGAGCCCACGCCGGAAGGCGCTGGTCGGAAATATCTCGGTTATGTCGTGCGGATTTACTACGACGACAAATTGCAGACGGTCCGCGCCGACCCGACGCGGCTCCTGAAGGATGCTCCGGGTGCCACCTTGCCGTGAGCCAATTGCTCATCGTGCATCAGGACACTGAGATCGGTCCGCAACTGGTGCAAATGGTGAAGGAATATACGGGCCACGAAAGCGAACTCACCCGCACCGAAAGCGAGACGCTTTTTTCGGTGCGTCGCCGTGCTCATCTCCGGCCGCGCGTTCTGTTAACCCAGCTCGCGGGCGACGGTCTGGACGGTTTCGGTCTCGCGGCGCACCTGAGTGAAATGTTCCCCGGCCTCCAGACGCTTTTTTCTCCCCTTTATCCCGCTTCCGCCCAACGAATGGAGATTAGCGGCTCGAAGGTCTTCCCGGAACCGATCGACGGCGATCGCCTGGTGGCGACGATCGAACGCTCGGTCCGCATGCTCCCGGGCGCGCCGGATTTTTTTCACGCGCTCGATGTTTTACAAATGTGCTGTCTCGCAGGCAAAAGCGGCGCGGTGCAAATGGTCACCGGAGGGCAAGTCGGAACGGTCTATCTCCGCGCGGGCGAGTTGCGGGAAGCCGAGATTGGCAGCGCGCAAAGTAAAGAAGCGCTCGCGGAAATCGCCAGCTGGAGTGAGGTGGAGTTTGCCTACGACGCGGGCTTAACCGCGCCGGCGGTGTCCCTCGATGAACCCTGGCACGATTTGCTGGCCGAAGCGGTCGCGGAAAGGCAGCGACAAGCCTTACCGGAATGGCGACGGTGAGAGCGGACGGCGCGCACCGCATTCATACGATGAGAATCCCTGTCGTCGGTCTCGTTTTGCTAATGGCGAGCGCCGCGATAGCACGGGCGCAGGTGCAGGTGGAACTAAAATTTAGCCGGCTGCAATACATTGCCTACGAACCGCTCAACGCGACCGTGAGCATCACGAACCGCGCCGGGCGGGACATCGACCTGCGCGATGCCGACAGCCAATCGTGGTTCGGGTTCGAGGTCACTCGGAACGACGGTGAGTCAGTCGGGAGCGCCCGGCCCGCAGACTGGGAGCCACTGCACATCGGCGCCAGCCAAACCGTGACCCGCAAGATCAACCTTTCCCCCCTCTTTTCGATGGAGGATTTTGGCGCCTATCACGTCCGGGCCCACCTTTATTTCGCCGACTTGGGCCGCTATTTCTATTCGCCGACCAAGGTAGTGCAAGTAACGAGCGCGCGACCGATCTGGAAGCAGAGTGTTGGCGTGCCTGATGCTTCGGGAGGGGGGGACGGCGTGCGCACCTATTCCCTCATGACGAACCGATTTCCCGATCACACCTCGCTCTACGTGCGGGTGGAGGACGAGAGCCGGGGGGTCGTTTATGCGACCTATTCTCTCGGCCGCGTCGTTTCCTTCGACGAGCCCCGGGCCGAAATTGATCGCGCGAACCGACTGCACGTGCTGCATTGTGCGGGACCGCGCACCTGGTCGGCCGCGACCATCGGGCTAAACGGCGAACTCTTGACCCAAACCACTTTGCTCGAAACCAAAACCCGCCCCCATTTTAAGAAAAGCGGCGCGGGGGAAGTGACCGTCGTTGGCGGTATGTCCGAGTCGGCCTTACCGGCTCCGCTCGCCGCGCAACGGGTCCCAAAACTTTCCGCCCGACCAGAGCGAGGTAAGCCGGAGGAATGATGACGCGATGAGCAAAGGCGTCAGGGGATTAAAATTCGCGGTCGCGCTGGGCACGCTCGTCTGCCTCGTCCCTTTCTTCCGAGCCGAAGCAACGGAATACAAGACGGTGGTGATCGACGCGGGCCACGGCGGCTTCGATCGCGGCGGTGGTCCCGGCCAACGCATCCCGGAGAAAGATAAGACGCTGGATGTCGCTTTGCGGCTGCGAGGCATTCTGCGAGACGCCGGCTACCGGGTGGTGCTAACGAGAGACAGCGACGTCTTCATTCCCTTGGGCACCCGCGTGGCCATCGCGAATAGCCAGCCGGACGCTATCTTTGTTTCCATCCACTTCAATTCCGCTAGCCGCCTCGGCGCCAGCGGGGTCGAAACCTATTTCTACAGCACGGAAAGCGCGCCTCTCGCCGCCAGCATTCACTCGCGTGTGATGTCCGGATCGCCCGGCGAAAATCGCGGGGTGCGGCGCCGCGGTTTCTTCGTCCTCCGCCGCACCTCGATCCCGGCCGTCCTGGTAGAATGCGGTTTCCTCACCAACCCAACGGAGGGCTCGCTCGCCCAGACAGCATCCTATCGCCAGAAACTGGCAGATGAGATTTATCGCGGCATTCTGGCCCGCCCCACCGTGGCCTCGCGCACAAGCTACACCAACAGATCGACCTCGGTGAATGTCGGAGCGCAACCGTTCCTCGATCAGCGCTTTGTCAGCAGCCGCTCGCACGGCACTCGTCATCACAGCGCGAAAGCGACCCGCCACAGCCGCAAAAAGAAATCGCTCTCGACCAAGAGAAGAGTTTCTGCGGCTGCGCAGGAAGGGTGAGCTCGGCGGTCGTAACCACCGCTGCGATGCGCGCGGCGGAGGAAGCTGCCTTCGCTCGGGGCGTTTCAGCCGAGACGTTGATGGATGAGGCTGGCGCGCAGATCGCCCGCTGCGTAACTGACTTTTTTTTGCGTCCTGGCCGCTGTCTCGTTTTCGCGGGCAAAGGCAATAACGGCGGCGATGCCTTGGTCACGGCCGGATTGTTGCGGCGCTGGGGATGGCGCATCGAAACAAAGCTCGCTTTTGCGGAAGAAGACTGCGGCGAGCTCTGCCGAAAGAAACTGGTGGCGCTGCGCACCGGCAGCGTATCCAACTCTGATCATCAACAATCCGGAGAAGATCACCTCGTCGTGCTGGATGGCCTTCTTGGTCTGGGTTCCAAACCGCCGTTGCGCGAACCGCTGCGGGCTGCCTGCGCGGAGATCAATCGTCTCCGTCGGGAAAAGAACGCTTTCGTTTTCGCGGTCGATCAACCGAGCGGGCTCGATGCCGAAACCGGCGCGATCGATGTCGACTGTGTAGTGGCGGATGTCACCGTCGCGATCGGCGCCGCCAAGCGCGGTCTTCTGCTCGACGATGTCCTCAATCAGGTGGGCCGGCTGGAGGTCGCGACGCTGAGTGAGCTGGAGTTCGACGGTGAAGGAGACGAGGCCGTCGCCACCGCCGGATCCCTTCAGCCTCTCCTGCCTCGCCGGGCGTTTGGCGCCTTCAAGAACCAATCTGGCCGCATCGGGATTGTGGCCGGATCACGAGGGCTGACCGGAGCTGCCTCCCTGTGTGCCGAAGGCGCCCTTCGCGGCGGTGGAGGCTTGGTCGAAGTGTTCGTGCCGGAATCGATCTATCCGCTAGTCGCCGCCGCCGCGCCGGCGGAAGCGATGATCAAACCAGTGGCGAATTACAAGCGTCTTCACGACGAAGCGATCGACGTCTGGGCGATCGGCCCTGGCCTCGGTCAGGAACACTCGGACGAGGTTCTTGAATTCATTTCACAGGCAAGGCAACCGATGGTGATCGACGCTGACGCGCTCAACATCGTCGCCCGCGAGATCGAGAGACTCGCCCGCGCCGCCGGCCCGCGTCTGCTCACTCCGCATCCGGGCGAAATGAAACGCCTGGCCGGGAAAGGTGAAACCCGCCTTCAGACCGCGCGCGATTTTGTCGCCAAATTTCCGGTGACGCTCCTCTTCAAAGGAAGCCGCACCATCGTCGCCGAGCGAGGCCTCGTTAGTTACAACAGTACCGGTAATCCCGGGATGGCGACCGGCGGCATGGGCGATGTTCTCACTGGCGTCTGCGTAGCTTTGCTCGCTCAGAAATTACCTCCGTTTGACGCCGCCCGTGTCGGAGCGTGGGTGTGCGGGCGAGCGGCGGAGCTCGCAATTTTTCGCGGCGGCGAGAGCGAGCAGTCGCTGCTCCCGCGGGACGTCATCGCCCATCTCGGGCTTGCTTTTCGCGAGCTGCAAAACGGTCACCCCGAGAACATCGCCTGATCATCCCGTCCATCTTCCCATGCGCGCGTGTGAATTGAGCTATATTAAATAATGGAAAGTTACCCTGCAGCGCCGGAGACGGCGACCCTGCCACCGCCCAGAGAGTCGGGGGAAAGCAAGGCGAAGCGTGCCCTTGGGCCGCTTGCTGTCATCGGCGCGTTCCTGCTCAAGTTTTTCGGGCAGATAAAGTTCATCCTGCCCGTTCTCCTAAAGTCGGGCGGAACAATGCTGCTGACGATCGGCGCCTACGCCATGGTCTGGGGATGGAAATACGCGGTCGGTTTCGTGGTGCTAATTCTCCTCCACGAATGCGGCCACCTCATCGTCGCCAAGCATTTCGGTCTGAAAGTGAGCGCGCCGATGTTTATTCCTTTTGTGGGCGCATTCATCGCGCTCAAAGAGGCGCCACGAAATGCCTGGATGGAAGCATGGGTGGGAATTGGCGGACCGCTTTTCGGCACCTTGGCGGCGATGGTCGCGCACGTGGCCGGCCTGGCGACAGGAATTCCGCTGCTCATTGCGGTAGCGTGGTCAGGTTATTTTCTCAACCTCTTCAATCTCGCCCCGGTCGGAATGCTGGATGGCGGACGCATTGTCACCGCCCTCTCGCCCTGGCTATGGCTGCCGGGCTTTCTGCTGCTAGCCTGGCTCGGATGGACGCACCCAAACGTCATCATCTGGATCCTTCTCATCATGGCGCTGCCGCGGGTTATTTCTCTTTTCCGCCGTCGCACCGAGGAAGAGCGCAGGTATTTCGAGGTGACGCCCGCGCAGCGTCTGATTATGGGCGCCATGTATTTTGGGCTCATCACCCTTTTGGTCTTCGCGATGTATGTAGGACAGACCCAGCTTCACGCCCTGCCCCACCCGCGCGCCCAAGTCACGCTGCAGTAAAAAATGGTCAGGCACTTAAGCGAGCGGTAAACTCCGCAATCGCCTGCTGAATGCCCGCGTCCACGGCCGCCTGCGTAGTCATTCTCTTCTGCAGCCTCATTTTGTTTATCTCCAGGGAATGATCGCCCTCCTCAACGCGATAGAGAAAATTAGGCGCCTCCATTTCGCGGCGCACCTTTTCCAACAACTCTAGCGGGCAGAGTGCGTCTCTCGTCCCCTGCACGAAGAGGATTGGCGTCTTCAACTCCCTCAGGACAGCGTCGCGCAAGCGGTCGGGATCACCCCCGCCGCAGAGCGGATAACCAAGGCAGATAAGGCCGGAAATCTTTTCCACTAACGACACATGGCACCCGATCCGGCCGCCCATGCTTTTGCCGATGAGAACAATCGGAACCGCGTGCTCGGGCCGCACCTTGGCCAGAGCGCTCCGATGGGCTTCGATTAGCCGCGGGAGAGAGTCCGGACGCCTCCGCCCCTCCCGCACATAGTCGTAGTCGAAGGTCTCAACCTTTCCCAGCTGTCCCAGAAGCGCCTTCCAGCGCTGCATCCAGGGATGTAGCGACGAAGCTCCTGCTCCGGGAGCAAAAAGGAAGAATGGTTTCACACCGAGTTCAAAAGGTGGCGGCGCTGTGACTTCACCTTGTCGAATAAGCCAGAATTCGTTAGGCGCGGACCGTTCGGCTTACCCTCCGGTGCCGTCCCCTTTTTGGCCGCGGAGCTTGGCCTGGATGAAAAGATCGATCTCGCCATCCATCACCCCCTGCACATTGCTCGTCTCCGCGCCGGTGCGGTGATCTTTCACCATCTGATAGGGTTGAAAGACGTAGGAGCGAATCTGGCTGCCCCAGGCGACGTCGCCCTTTTCGCCATATTGCCGATCGATCTCCGCGCGCTTCTTGTCCTGCTCCAGCTCATAGAGTTTCGCTTTCAACATTTTCAGCGCCAGCTCCCGGTTGCGCCCCTGGCTGCGCTCGGCCTGGCAGGCGACGACGATGCCGCTCGGCTTGTGCACGATTCGCACCGCCGTCTCGACCTTGTTCACGTTTTGCCCGCCCTTGCCCCCGCTGCGGTAGGTGCCGACCTCGATGTCCACCGGATTAATTTCGATCGGAGCGCTCTCGGCAATCTCCGGCACGACATCCACACTCGCGAAAGAAGTGTGACGGCGTTTGTTCGCGTCGAAAGGTGAGATGCGCACGAGGCGATGCACTCCGCGCTCGGTACTGAGATACCCGAAAGCGTACTCGCCGCTCACCAAGAGCGTGACTGATTTAATCCCGGCTTCGTCCCCGACCTGGACGTCGATTGTCTGCGAAGTGAATCCGCTCCGCTCGATCCAGCGCTGGTACATCCGCAGCAGCATGTCAGCCCAATCGCAGGACTCCGTGCCGCCGGCTCCGGAATGAATGGTAAGAAAAGCGTGCGCGCGATCGTTCTCGCCGGAGAGGAACTGCCGCAGTTCGAAGGCGGACAACTTTTCCACGAGCCGCCGTTGCTCGGCCGCCAGCTCCCGTTCCGCCTCCAGTCGCGCAGGCCCGTCCGCTTCGTCTGTGGCGAGTTCCTGCAGGGCCTGGAAATCGGCTAGTTCACTTTCCAGCTCCCGGAACGGTTGGATCAGCGACTTCAGCCGGGAGACTTCCTCGACATCGACCTGGGCGCGCTCGCGGCTATCCCAAAAGTCCGGCGCACTCATCCGCGCCTCGATTTCCGTTAGCTGGGTTTGCAGGTGGTCCAGGTCAAAGAAACCTCCGTAGTTCGTCGGCGCGCTTCTTTAAACTATCGCTATCGATGACCTCTGCGTCCGCTGGCATGGCGCTTATTCTAGCTGCGAAAGCAAAGGTGCCAACTCCGTCGCCAGGCGCGGTTCCATTCTCTGAAAAAAACGC
>JBDTXE010000018.1:0-14689 GCA_040006335.1 Verrucomicrobiota bacterium
AAAGCAAACTGATAGACGCGCATGAGATCCGCCATGGTCTCGGCGGAGGCATAGACTGGCATCGAGCCACGCTCCCAGGAAAAGCGACGCAAATCGTCGAAGCCCATAATGTGATCGGTATGGGAATGCGTGAACACGACCGCGTCCACACGCCGGATGTTTTCCCGCAACGCCTGGGTGCGAAAATCGGTGCCGGTGTCGACGACGAAAGCACACTCAGGTGTTTGGAGGTAAACGGAGGAGCGCGTGCGGTTATCGCGCGGATCGGTTGAGCGGCAAACGGGGCAGTCGCAGCCGATCATGGGCACACCTTGAGAGGTGCCGGTGCCAAGAAAGGTCAGACGAAGTTGAGAGTTGAGAGTTGCTTGTGGAGAGTTCAAAACTGGCGGGCGCTACTTCTCTCACCTCTCCATCATCAACTCTCAACTTTCATTCGATGCTCCTCACACTGCTGCGCATTAAAAACCTGGCGCTGGTGGAGGATCTGGCATGGGAGATCGCTCCGGGATTTACCGCGATCACCGGGGAGACCGGGGCGGGCAAGTCGATTATCATCGGCGCGCTGCAGTTGCTCCTGGGGGAGCGAGCGGACAAATCGCTCATTCGCACGGGCGCGGAGCAATGCACCGTGGAAGCGATTTTTGCGGGCGAGAATTTCGCCGGCTTAAACGAAAAGCTGGAGCAATCGGGCGTCGAGCCGTGTGAAGGGGATTTGCTGGTGAAGCGGACTCTTGGCACCACCGGCGCGAACCGCCAATTCGTGAACGGTTCGCCCACTACGCTGGGCGTGCTGAAAGAACTGGGCGATCAACTGATCGATCTGCATGGGCCGCACGAGCATCAGTCGCTGCTTTCCCTCGATCGGCAGATGAACCTGCTCGATGCCTTCGCCGGAGCCGAGGCTGCGCGCTCGCGTTTCGCCGAAACCTTCCGGGAGCTGCGCCGAGCAGAGGAAGAACATGCATCACTAAATACCGCTGAGACCGCACGCGAGCAGGAAATTGACCTGCTTCGACACCAGACGAGAGAAATCACGGCGGCGAATCTCTCCGTCCAGGAGGAGACCGAGATCGAGCAACGATATCGGCGCGCGACCAACAGCCGGCGATTGCTGGAGATCGCCGCGGCGGTTGGCGGAAGATTAACCGAAGACGAGAACGCTATTCTGACGCAGCTGGCTGAAACGCAAAAGCTGTTGCGGGAAATGGAGAAACTAGACCCTGCTGCCGCGGCCCATACCTCGCAGCATGAGAATGCCGTGGTTTCTCTGACGGAAATCTCCCGTGAGCTGTCGGCTTACGCGGAAAAGCTTGATCTCGATCCCAGGCAAATGGCGGACCTCGAGCAACGCGTTTCGCTCCTGGAAACTCTGAAGCGAAAATACGGACGCACCATTGCTGAGGTCATTCGCTTCGGCGAAGAAGCGGATCAGCGGTTGCAGCGGATCGAAGGGCGCGATGAAGAACTGGTGCAGCTGGAGGCGAAGATCGCGGAGAGAAGAACCGAGCTTGTTCGGCAAGGTCAGGCCCTGCACAAAATGCGTGCGAAAGCCGCGCCGAAACTTTCCGAGACGGTGCGGAAAAATTTGCGCGACCTCGGTTTCAAACAAGGGCAATTCGAGGCCAAACTCCTGCCGCAGGAGAATGCGCGCACGTCGGGCTTCGACGCTCTTGAGCTACTTTTTTCGCCCAACCCGGGCGAGCCACTCAAACCGCTGCGCGCCATTGCCTCCAGTGGTGAAATCTCCCGCCTGATGCTGGCCATCAAATCCGCGCTGGCGGAGCAGGACGAGGTGCCTTTGCTGGTGTTCGATGAGATCGACGCGAATGTTGGCGGCGAAATCGCTCACGCGGTCGGAGCACGAATGCGGGAGCTGAGCAAAAGACATCAGGTGCTCTGCATCACCCATCTCCCGCAAGTAGCGGCGGCGGCGGGAACGCACTTCGTGGTGACAAAGGAAGTGGTAAAAGGCCGAACGTTTACCCAGCTGCGCAAGGTGGAAAGAGGGGCGCGCCTGGAGGAACTCGCGCGCATGCTCGGCGGCCGCAGCGAGGAATCATTAAAACTGGCGGCGCGCATGCTCGGCTGAAGAGGGCCGCGCCAGCTTCGGCGGCACTGCGATCCGAGTTGGAAAGCCGCGGCGCTCTACGGTGCCACCGAGGTGAAGAAAAAGCCCAGGATGAGGACGTCTTCGACGAAGTGCATGATGAAGGCGCAGGTAAATCCTCGTGTTTCAAACATGCTTTTGGCCCAGATCCAGCCGGCGATTCCGGCGAGAATCATACCGCCCCAACCCGAGGGTTGGCCAAAGTAATGATCGAGCCCGAAGAGAGTACCCGAAAGAAGAAAGGTTTCCGAGGGTGGTAGCACATTCTTCGAGCGCGCCAGGATTACGCTCCGGAACTGAAACTCTTCGTTCGCGGCGTTAAAGACCGACAGGACAAGCGCCAGCGGAAGAATGCCGAGAAATTCGCGAATGTGTTTTCCTTCGGGATGGAGAGTCCAGAAATAGAATGTGGGAACGACCACGCTGGAGACGACGAGGAACGCGATCGCGAGCTGCCACCAGCGCAACGGCCGCCGCCCAGGCGGATGGGAACGAGCATTGACCGGCGCTCGCCAATTCCCCAGACGCAGGAAAAGATCGTCCCGACTGAGACCGCTCCCGATGAGCGTCACCAGCATCAGGATCGCTCCCGCGGACCGGATAAGGCGGGCCACGGCGAAACGCATTTCCCAGCGCAAATGAGCGGTGAAAGAATCGAACGTATCCCAACCTTCGAGCCAGGGCACGACCACCAGCCAGGCGAAACTGAGGGCAGTGATCGCGAGGACGAAACCTGCGATGCCGCGCAATGGCGGCGCCTGTCGTGCGACCGCGTAAAGGAGCACCAGGAAGATTACCTGGCCGAGTGCCAAACCAAAGCCGGGCTCGAGATTAAACTGGTGGCAAACAATTTCCGGAAGCTTGCTGCCGATCGCGACCGCGCTCCAAGCAACCACCCGGGCGGGCAAAACGCTGGGCGCAATGCGGCGAGTAAATTCTCTGGGAGGCGAAACAGCCGTCAGCATTAACCGACCTTCCGAGCAGGATGCTAGCCAAGGTATTTCAAGGCCCGATGTAGGCAAGGCCGACCAGCGCGGGACCTCGATGTCAGCTGGATGTGCAAGTATCTGGCAGCAAACTACCACGGCACTTCACAGAGATCGCATTTTTCACTCGCCAGCGAGGCCTTCCATTTTCTATCGTCCCGCACTTAAATGATTCAGCGAGACTATTTGGTTATAGGAGCCGGGATTGGCGGAGCAAGCGTTTGTGAAGCAATCCGGAAATATGATAAGCGTGGCTCTGTTACCCTGGTTGGTGCTGAGGCTTACGCTCCCTACAAGCGGTGGCTTCTTTCGAAGTCATTTTTACGCGAAAAAACAGCTGCCCCCAAGAAGCTGGGGCATGCCGATGAGCACTGGTTTCACACGCACAAAATTGACGCACGATTTGGGACGACCGTGACGCAGTTGAATATCGATCGGCGCGTGGCCGTGCTCGGAAACGGCGAAAGTATCGAGTTCAATAAGGCCTGCCTCGCCATGGGCAGCCGGCCGGTGCGTCCGCCGGTTGCAGGCGTCGGCCTGGGCAACGTTATTTATCTGCGCACTCTGCGCGACGCCTTCGCCCTCCGGGAAATGGCCGAGCACGAGAAGAACGTGATGGTGGTGGGAGGCGGACTGCTGGCGTGCGAAACTGCCGCCAGCCTGCGACAGATGAAGCTCAAGGTGAGCATGATGCATCGACAGCCTTGGCTCCTTAACCGCTTCCTCGACCGCGATACCGCTACGTGGCTGACGGGTTACTTCAGTAAAAACGGGGTTACGCTCCTGTTAGGTGAAAGTCTCAATGGTTTCGAAGGGAAAACTGTGCTGCGGAACATTCAAACCAAGAGCGGGAATCGTGTCGCGGCTGGTCTCGCCGTCGTCGCTTGCGGAGCGGAGCCTAACCTCGACCTTGTGCGGAATACTCCCCTCTCCGGACCTCACGGCTCCCCGGTAACCGACTCGCTTGAAACCGAAGAAAAAGGTATTTACGCGATTGGCGACGTCGCCTTTTATCCCGATCGCGTCATGGGTGGGATGAGACGGCAAACGCATTGGGAGAACGCGCGCGAGCAAGGTTTGGTGGCGGGCGCCAACATGACCGGAAAGAAGCGCCTCCGTTACGAGCAATTGCCGTATTTCTCGACGGAGATGTTTGATCTCAAACTCGATTTCGTAGGCGACTTCACGCATCAGCCAACGCGAGTGGAGATGGCTTCCACCCACGCCAAGAAGAAGTTCACCGCGCGTTATTTCCAAGGAGAGAAGATGCGTGGCGTCCTGCTCTGCGGAGCTTCGGCAAAGGAAGTCGAGGCGGCGAAGAACGAACTGCGCCAGTCGTTGGCTGGCAAGTAGCAGGGCTGGCGACGCCCTAACGGTTGTAAGCGGAACGACGCGAAGGTTTTTTTTGGCGCGTTCGCCTCAGTTTTTAAAGCCCCGAGCAACGGCGTCCGCTTCCGCTCCCTCACGCCGGCGTAGCGCATTTTACGGCAAAGAACTTTATATGTTATTTGAAATAATATTGACGGAGTTTCTTGCACGAGGCATCAAGCGTGCTGAAATGGCGCTTCACTTATGCTAACATTGGGTTCCTTCGCGGTGGCTTTCTTCGGCGTCATTGGTTGCGTTCTGTGGGCCTGCGCGAAGGATACCGACCAGACGTAGTTTCCCTTTTATGCTCGAGCAGGACGATCTGAAGTGGATCGCAACGACCTCCACCGAGCTAAATTCTACTCTCGAGCAGGTCGCCCGTTACGCTGACCTTGCCCGCCGCCAGCCTGGCGCGCCGGAGAATGAATACATTCAGCTCCTGAGCGAACGGGTGGAATATGCGGCCCGTTCGGCCCAGGAACTGTTCGACCGCGTTACCGCGAGAATCCTGGAACGCTCTGGCAAGCGCACCAGTATGACGCCGGGCTTTGCCATGCCATCGCCCGCAGCAGGGCTGCCGGGCAAAGAAGCCACCGAGAGCGCCAACAATTCCTCTGAGTTTAAAGTCAAGAATCCAAACGGAGCAGGCGAATACATTCTCGTCGTGGACGACGAGCCGGAGATCGCCGATCTCGCCTCGGAGATGCTAGCGGATGAAGGCTACAAGGTCATTATCGCCCGGGACGGGTTCGAGGCGCTGAAAGTTTATCGAAAGATGGGTCAGGAGATCGGGCTAATCATCCTCGATTTCTTCCTGCCGGTAATGGACGGTGACGCGGTTTTCGAGGAGTTGAAGGCCGTAAATCCCAGTGTCCGCGTCGTCCTAAGCAGCGGCTTCGCCGAACAAAATAAGATCGGCGCCATGCTCGCGCAAGGCTTGCGTGGATTCATCCCGAAGCCGTACACGCGGGAAAAACTCCTCGCCCAAGTCCGGACGACTCTCGAAGCCGCCGCCCAGCGACCCAGCCGGTAGTTGGCGTCCGTCCGGTCGGCATTCCCAAGAGGCGGAGTGGCACTGATTTAGCTACTTCGGGCTGCGACCTCATGGCTCGCATCGACTCGTTTTTCAAATTGATGTCGGAACAGAAAGCCTCTGACCTGCATCTCTCCACCAACAATCCCCCCATGCTGCGTATCAACGGGGAACTGGTGCGCGTCGATTATCCGGCGCTCGAAAACGACGATCTCAAGTCGATGGTCTATGAAATCGCCCCGGAAGCGAAGATCAAGTCCTTCGAAGAATCCCTCGATGTGGATTTCGGTTATGAAGTTCCCGGGGTCGCACGGTATCGCGCAAATTTCTTCCAGCAAAAATACGGTATCTCGGCGGTCTTCCGCCTCATCCCCTCGAACGTGCTGACCGTGGAAGAGCTGGGGTTGCCGCCCGTGCTCAAGAAATTTCCGATGTTGAAGAAGGGCCTGGTGCTGGTGACAGGACCTACCGGTTCGGGCAAGTCCACCACCCTCGCCGCGATGATGGATTATGCCAATCTCCATCGCAACGATCACATCATCACGGTGGAAGATCCGATTGAGTTTGTGCATCGAAGCCAAAATTGCCTCGTGCAACATCGCGAGGTCGGCATGCACACGCGGTCCTTCGCCAACGCTCTCCGGGGCGCCCTCCGTGAGGACCCCGACATCCTGCTCGTCGGCGAAATGCGCGACCTCGAAACGATCGAGCTTGCACTCACCGCCGCCGCGACGGGGCACTTGGTTTTCGGCACTCTCCACACTTCCAGTGCGTCCAAGGCGGTCGACCGCATCATCGATGTCTTCCCAACAAATCAGCAGAATCAGATTCGCGCCACCCTGGCGGAGTCCCTCAAAGGCGTGGTCGCACAGAATCTTTTTAAACGAATCGACCGCCCCGGCCGGGTTGCGGCACTGGAAATTTTGGTCGTCGATATGGCCATCGCCAACCTCGTGCGCGAGGGGAAAACGCACCAGATCCCCGGCATGATTCAGGTGGGGAAAAAGAAGGGCAATCAGCCGCTCGACGACGCCGTGATGGAACACTTGCGGAATGCGCGCATCTCGCCCGAGGAAGCCTACGACAAGGCAATCGATAAGAAGAAATTCCGGCCCTTCCTCAAAAACCCTCCGGAAGATTTGAGTGAAGAATAAATGAGACTACCTGATCTCGACCGCATCCTGACTGCGATGCTCAGCTCCTACGAGGGCATCTCGGACCTCAACTTCTCCGTCGGTCACCCCCTGCAGGTAGAAGCCTACGGTGAACTAAAGCCGGTCTTGGTGGATCCGCCGATCGAGGCCCTGACCCCTTTTCAGACGGAGCAGCTCGCGCTTGCCATTCTGCAGGGCAATCACCGCTTGATGTACGATTACTTCACGGCTGGATCATGCGATTGCAGTTACTCGCTGAACGAAGATGCGCGTTTCCGCGTAAACATCTTCCGCCAGCGCGGCCATTTCTCAATCGTTCTGCGACGTCTCGAGGGAAACATTCCGAGCTTCGAGCGCCTTTCGCTTCCGCCCATTTTCAAGGAAATCGCCAAAGAAAAGACTGGGCTCATTCTCGTCACTGGCGCCACCGGTAGCGGCAAGACGACAACTCTGGCGGCGATCCTGAACGAGATTAACGAAACGCAGCCAGTGCACATTGTTACGCTCGAGGATCCAATCGAATTCGTCCACCCAACACGCCGGGCAACTTTTAATCAGCGCGAGCTAGGCCAGGATTTTAACAATTACCCCAGCGGACTGCGCGCGGCGTTGCGCCAGGCGCCAAAAGTGATCCTGGTCGGCGAGATGCGCGACCGCGCCACCGTGGAAGTAGCCTTGATGGCCGCGGAAACCGGCCACCTTGTCCTTAGCACTCTGCACACCGTCGATGCCGGGCAGTCGATTAATCGTATTTTGGGTTTGTTTTCGCTAGGCGAAGAGCAGCAATTGCGCACGCGACTCTCAGACATCCTACGCTATGTGGTGAGCCAGCGGCTGGCCCCACGCATCAGCGGCGGCCGACAGATGCTGAGCGAGATTCTTGGGAACAATCTCCGGACCAAAGAGGCTATCGCTCTCGGCGAAGGGGAACATCGCAGTTTCTACGAAATCATAGAAGCCAGTTCCCAACTCGGCTGGATGACATTCGACCAATGCATTCTGGCCGCTTACGAAAACGGAGCCATCACCGAAGAAACAGCGAGACTCTATGCCACGCGCAAGGGACGCATCACTCGTGGCGTCGACCTTGTCCATAAGGCGCGCGGCGTGGACGCCGACATTGAATCCGGCCTCCGCCTCGACACTCCGACGGCGAACGTTTTCCGCTAATCATGGATACGCACGAACACGAGCATTTTGAGGCGGGCGACAACACCGCACTGGTTTGCGTGGATCAGCAGGACTACCAGAAAGCCCTGGTGCCAGATCTTATCGATCTAAGTTACAAGGTGCACCTCGGTCTTTACGAAGATGATGTGCTGCTCAAGTTGCGCACCTATTCGTATAACGTTGTAGTCATCTACGAGAACTTCAATGGCTCCACTCTCGCCACCAATCCTTTGCTGCAGGACATGGCGCGACGTCCCGGAACGCAACGTCGCGATTTCTTTGTCATCCTGCTCACACACCGCTTCGCCACGAACGATGCCATGAGCGCTTTCATCCAGAGCGTGGACCTCATCATGAACGTCGCTGATCTGGCAAATTTTAAGGCGGTGCTGCGCCGCGGCACCGCGCAGCACCGGGATACCTACGCACCGTTTTTGTCCACCCTTAAGACCGCTCAGACAATGTAGCGAGTTATAGCCCGACCATCGCGTCCAACCCCGGTTGCGCGCGCAAAATCTCTGGCAGGCCGCCATGAAAATCCAAATCACCCATTGGACAAATTTTTCCTGGATGTTGGCTGAGATGGAGGGGGCTAATCTGACGGTGCCCAAGGGATACAATCTCGGAGTGGTCGATCCCGACGATTATCCAGAGTTGCGTGAAGTCATCGGTAAATCGCTTGCGCTCGATCCCAATTGGAACTCGACCCTCCATGAAATAAACGCCTTCGTGATGGGCGCACTCGACCGCACTCTCCCCTCCTCTACGACCGTGTGCCTTGCTCTTCGGCATCGCCATCGCATCATCGGTGGCGCAGTCATGACCCTTGAGTCAGGGGCGGCGGAGCAGTTCGCCATCGGTCCATGCGTGCTGGCCGAATATCGGAACCGCGGCCTGGGAACTTCTTTGCTGGCCGCGTCCCTGGACCACCTCCGCGCCTTGGGATCAAGTCGGGCCAACGCGATCACCCGCAAGGCGTGCCCGCTGCACGTTTTCTCTATCCCAAATTTGGCGGGCAAGCGACGCTGGTTACTCCGTCTCTGGCCGCATAAGGCGGTGACACCGTCGACAAAAGACGGAAGCGTAGCGCTTTCGACGCCCCACCTTCAAGGGCGAAGAGATTTTCACCTGCCGAATACTCCCGCGGCGAATACGTGTTCAAAGGGACAGAGGACACTCGGCCGCGATTAACGAATCTGTGTTTTTTGACGGCGCGAATGATAATAACACCTCCGCCCTCCAGCGAGAGCGTTCCCGCCGCCGATCTCTCCTTCCAGCGTCCCCTCCACCACGAGCAAAAACCTGATCGCTCTTCACGTGTTCGCCCGGCCCACTTCCACTTGCTGCGCCGGGAGCGAGCGTCATCATGGCGGTTGCATGCGGCTTCGCAATCATTCGCCTGCCATTCGATTTCAGGTCCCAGTCCCGCGCTTACGCTTTCAGGCGCGGATCGAGCTGGAAGTCTCCAATACTTTTAATCTTGATCTTGGCGAAATCAGAGTGCGCGGGATTGAGTAGATAAGTGTGCTCCAACGGAACCAGCACGCTCGGCACCGCAAGAATCGCGGAGCGGCCACTCATTACCCACTCATCGCCGGTTCTCTTCGACGCCGCGATCGGCGGCTCCGCGTTCCAATCCTTGCGCAACTTTCTGCGATCGACCGCCATCATCAGCGCACTGTCAAAAGTCACGGAAAATGCGCGCAGCTTGTCCCGGAGAGCGACGCCGCGGAGGTGGACCAGGATCTCGAGGGCGGCTAGGGCGAGGTTCTCACTACAGTAGACGAGACGCACGCCGGCAGAGTTCCACCTCCCCGCGTAAAGACGCGCGCCTTCGCCCGAAAAGGCGGTGGCGGCATGTTTCGCTTTGACCACTCGCCAGCCCACCAGCGCGGCCATCACGAATAAACGGCATATTCAATCCGCCCGAGTAAATCCTCCACTTCGCGGGCGCCAAGCTCGGTTCGCGCGAATTCCCAAGGGACGGCGTTCCCCAGGCCAAATTGCGGATGCGTTAGCCACTCTCTTGCGCTGGTGGCGTCACCCAACACTGTTTCGGCCTGCGACAGGAGACGCTGATATCGCACTAGCTTTTCCGATTCCTCACTCGCGATGCGTCCCTGCTGCTTCCGACGATGCAAGGTGGCTCGCGACATTCCCAAGGCAGCGGCCAAATCTTCCAGCGGTATCCCCAAAGCCTTTTGCAAGTGGGCAACCGCGCGAAAACTAAGACCCGCTTGAATGCGCGCAATCTCCTGCTGCACGGGTCCCAACACGCGCGCCCGTCTGAGGGCAGTAGTTTTCATACTGATCAGATGATACATTATAATGTAGCAAATGAAACGAAAAAATGAGGGATCACGTGATTGGGTGTGGCTCGCGGGGAGGAAGCGTTCCGGCCTCAAGTGAAACGATTACGACACCCCGTTTCGGATCATCTCTCGCGGAGGTGGCTGGGGAGGGAATTGAACCCCCGACACGAGGATTTTCAGTCCTCTGCTCTACCAACTGAGCTACCCAGCCGGACGGCCGTGTTCGGAAGCGACTATGCCGCGATCTGACGGGACGGCAAGCGCGCGCCAAGATCACGTGAGAACCTCGGAATACTTGTCAGACGACGAGCCGCAAGAGCAAACCGCGGCATCGAGCCTGCTCGAGGAAGAAATGAATTTTTACCGGAGTTTGACTCCATTTGCCGACGATATCATTGCAGACCAGGTTGAAAGAAATGCGCAGCGCATGCCTCTATAAACTGATCGGAAACTGCTCCTGAATGATCATGGGCGCCGATAGTCCTTCCGCACCATCGCGAACCCCGACCGAGGCGGAGGACTGTCGTCTCCAACGGGAGGCGGCACCTCTGGTCTCGGTCGTAATGCCTTGCTACAATCAGGGGCGTTTTCTCGGCGACGGCATAGAAAGCATCCTGACGCAGACCTACTCCAACTTGGAAGTGATCGTGGTGGACGATGGGTCGAACGACGAGACGCCGGAAATAGTGAAGCGGTACCCGGAAGTCAGGTATCTGCACCAGGAGCATCAGCGGGTCCCTACAGCCCGCAACCTGGGCTTCTCTTCCAGCCGGGGGGCGTTTATTATTTTCTTAGACGCGGATGACCGCCTGACGCCAAATGCGGTGCAATCTCATCTCGATTGCTTCGCCGCTAATCCTGCCGCCGGCTTCGTGGTCGGCGACATCGATCAGGTCAACGAAGACGGTTCCCATCGGTTCTCTCCCCGCTACCCCGTTTTAACGGAGAACTTTTACGAGGAATTGCTCCGGGTAAATCACATTGCGAACACTAACGCGGTGATGTTTCGCCGGAATACAATCGAGCACCTTGGCGGGTTTGAGGTGGCCACCAACGGGGGCGAAGATTACGAACTGCTGCTCCGGGCCGCGCGAGCGTTTCCCAGCGCGCATCATCGAAATACCGTAGCGCAGTATCGGCGTTACAATAACAGCATGTCTCGGCGAGGGGTGCGTATGCTGCGTGCGATGGATCGAATCATGGGAGCGCAGAAACCGTTTCTCGTTGGGAGTCCGCGTTTACAAGCGGCTGCCCGCGAAGGTGAGGCTTACTGGCGCGACCACTTCGCGGAGACCACCATTCGGGGAATTCTGGGACAGCTCCGAAGCGCCCATCCGCTGAAAGCCGCCAAGGCTTCTGTTGGCTTAGTCTGGTATGCCCGTGCCCGCCTATTTTTCCTTCCGGGACGGTTTCTCCGGAGAATAAATAATCGCTTCCGACGGCGCCAGCGAGGGAACGGTATGGGATTGGATCCGCGCTAGGTCAGAGGTCACGAAGCGCTGCGTCACGGACCCTTGGTAAAGTCACTTAGAATACTTCGATGGCGGAGATGGATCCAAAATCCACGCTGGCAGTAAAGTCGATCTTGAGATTGCCATTGCTCACTGCGATCCCATCGATTGGTACAATCACGGCGGTGTAGATACCGCCTGCCGCTCCGGTGATATCAAAGTTCTGCAAGACCTTGCGACCATTCACACTCACGTCGAAGACGCGTCGCCCCGGGCCACCCGCCGTCGGGTTCCCTGCGGAGGCACCCCAATACACTTCCGCGAAATGCAGGCGCAGATTCGCCGTGCCATTTGGAACAGACAGGTTGTAGGTCAGTGTCCGCTGATCCTGCGGGGTGCTGCTGCCTAGACTCGCGCGATAGGTTTGGTAGAGAACATCGTCCAAAGTGTTATCGATGGCGGGTGTTCCCCAGCTCTCGGTTGCTGCAGTTGCCGGTGTGTAATAACCGGTATCGGGAGACCAGACGTTTCCGTTCCCGTCGGTATAATTTGAGGCCCCGGCCACATCAAGGCGATACCTCGCCGGACCATTCAAGGTCGGAGCCACATTCACGACCGCGAAGCGATCGAACGTTATCGTGGTTGAGGTCGAATTCAGACTGCTGGCAACGAGGCCGGCATTGCTTCGCGGCGCGAAGAATCGATTAAACTGACTGCCGGTCAACGTGATCGTATTAGGAAGAAGTATCAGCCCAGCGTCATTTCCCGGATAGATCGCATGATAGCCAGCCTTGACCGTGCCAGCGGCTGCGTCGCAAAACAGGGTGAGCTCAATTGACTGCAAAGTCGATGGATTTGCCACCGCCACCTGAGTGCCAATGTCCTTCTTGACCCCCTTTTGTTCGGAATAGAAGTGAACGGAGGGGAGGCCGCCGTTATTTTCCACCGCAAGTTTGATGAAGTTATCCTGATCCGGGCCAAACATGATCCCGCCCTGTCTGGATCCGTTGTTCAGATTATCCACCGGCCCTAGGAGAGTTCCAGCGACGTTGAACTTCGCTGTTCGTCCATCAAACGTTAGCTGCGTCCCATTAACCAGATTGTTCGTGCCCGTGCCAGTGCCAGTGTTACTTCCTGCCGCAGTTGTGACCGAGAGTGTTCCCTGCCCAGCGGTATTGATGTTCAAAAGGGACCGATCATATGATGATGATGCCGCGGGTAAGCTGCTATCGGCCGTATTTCGCTGGGTGCTGGTGAAGCCAGTCGTGGCGCCAACTGAATCCGTCAAAGATCCAGGATAGGTGGTGTTAAAGTCCAGGACCAACTTCGGCGAGCCAGGGTAGAGGCCGCCGATCGACGGATCAACCTTGGTATCCTCAGGTCTGATGTTCGTAATAAGGTAGACGTTGTCGTTGTAATCGTAATTGATGCCGGCGTAGTCCATGCCCATGAGCCAAGTATTAGGCATCAGGGCGCCGTTCCGATCACGGACGGGCCAGAACCTCATGTGATGTCCCACGGGTTCGACTCCGCCGTTAGAGAGATCAGCAGTGTGACTTGTGAGAGCAGGATCACTGAACTCGGAGTCGACTTTGAATCCGAACGTCACGTTTGAATTGAAACTCCCGCTGGCGGGGCCAGTCAGCGCTTGATTCCGCGGCAACAGGGTCTGAGCGTCAGCGCCGGCCAGAGACACGATCTTAGTCAGCGTTCCGCTCTTTCCCTTTGCATACCAGTAAGCGGACGCGGAGTTTCCCTGGGTATGATAGGCGGCGATTTGTCGCACTGTGACTGGGTAGGCGGGCTGGGCTCTGACCCAATAGGGCGAGAGGACTTCGTCCCCCACGGCCTTCAGCTCACCGTTCGAGTTCATCTTCTCACCGGTATTCAGGATCACTGTGCCATAGCCGAAGACTTTGCTGAGCTCTGGGACCTGCGGCTCTTGGCTGGGACTACCTTCCGGGATGCTCTGCCAGAAACCGCCGAGCTCAATTACCCTACTAGGCGTAACGGAGTCGCTCGACTGCACCGTAAGAGTGCCCGTCCAGACACTACCGCTGCCCGCTTGAAAGAGGACTTGAATATCGCTTTGTCCCCCGGGCGCGATCTGCAGAGGCAAAGCAGGCGGATTGATTAAGGTATACGGAGCGGTGATTGCCAGACCGCTCACCTGCAAGCTGGAGCTGCCGCTATTACTTAAGCGAAAGGTCATCCGGTCGTGAACAGCATTTGCGGGAGGGCTGGTCACGCTACCGATCCGGCTGAACGCTCCACGATCAGGAAAAGGCAACCCGTCGAGATTCTGAACTTGTAAGGATCCCCCGGTCCCCACCGGCGTGGCTGTTGGCGTTGGCGTGGCCGTTGGTGTTGGCGTCGGCGTCGCAGTCGGTGTCGGTGTCCCCGATGGCGCTACGGCTATCGTGATTTTGTCACTTCCGGAGAGGCCCCCGTCATACCCAACTAATTTTAACACATACGTACCGTCTAACGAAAAACTCGCGGTTGTACTTAGAGATTTGGCGCTAGAAAAAGTAACCGTTCCAGGGCCACTTACTTTGCTCCACGTAGGGCTGGCCGTAGCAGGAGGGTTCGGAAGGCCGTCGTCGGTGATCGAACCAATCAAACTCGCATTGCTTGGGAGAGAGATTGTCTGGTCTGGGCCAGCATTTACGACAGGCCGAGAGTTGACGGTAATGACGACGGTGTCATTTCCTGAGAGGGAGCTGTCACTGGCTGAGAGCTGGAGAGTGTAAACTCCGCCCACAGAAAAAGTCGCCGTCGTAGATGCAGCGGCAGCATTCCCAAACGTTACGGTGCCCGGACCGGCCGCTTTGCTCCAGGAGTAGCTCAGGGCGGCAGGAGGGTTGGGCAAACCGTCGTCAGTCGCCGAACCGCTCAAGCTCGCGGTCAGCTTGGGAACGGTCTGATCCGGTCCCGCGTTGACGATTGGGGCCAGATTTCCACCTGCGGGTGAAGAGGTCGCGCTGGGAGTAGAAGTAGGCGGGGGAGTTGGAGTTACCGTTGGAGTTGGGCTTTGGCTCGGGGTAGGGGTAGGGGTAGGGGTAGAAGACGCAGCCGCTAGAAATGTTATCTGGCCTGAAGCACCGC
>JBDTXE010000019.1:0-14574 GCA_040006335.1 Verrucomicrobiota bacterium
AACCGCAAATTCGAGATCCTCGCGCGAGTGCGCCGCGCTCACCTGCGTGCGCACACGGGCGGTCCCGTGCGGCACCACCGGGTAAAAGAAACCAATCACGTAAACCCCTTTCTCCAGCATGCGTGCGGCAAACCGTTGCGATTTGGCGGCGTCGCCGAGCATGATCGGGACGATCGGATGGGTGCCGGGCTTGATCGTTAGTCCACGAGTCGTTAATTGCTCGCGGAAGAATTTCGTATTTTCCGCCAATTTATCGCGCAGCTCCGTGGAAGCGCTCAATAGTTCCAGCGCTTTCAACGTCGCGGCCACGATGTGAGGAGCGACGCTGTTAGAGAAAAGATAGGGGCGGGACCGTTGGCGGAGAAGCTCGACGATTTTCCCGCGCCCGCTGGTAAAGCCTCCACTCGCGCCGCCCAGGGCTTTCCCGAGCGTCCCGGTAATGACGTCGATTCTGCCCATCACGTCGCGAAACTCGTGGGTGCCGCGCCCTTTTCGGCCGAGAAATCCGGTGGCGTGCGCATCGTCGATCATGACCAGCGCGCCGTATTTCTCCGCGAGATCGCAGATCGTTTTCAGCTCGGCAATTGTTCCGTCCATGGAAAAACAGCCATCGGTCGCGATCATTTTCACCCGCGCCTTGCCCGCCTCGCGCAATTTTGCTTCGAGATCGCCCATGTCGTTGTGCTCGTAGCGAAAGCGCTGGGCCTTGCACAGGCGAACCCCGTCGATGATCGAAGCGTGATTGAGCGCGTCGGAGATAATGGCGTCTTCCGGGCCGAGGAGGGTTTCGAAGAGTCCGCCATTAGCGTCAAAAGCGCTGGGGTAAAGAATGGTGTCTTCGGTCCCGAGGAACTCTGTCAGCGCGGCCTCCAATTTTTTGTGAATGTCCTGGGTCCCGCAGATAAAACGGACACTCGCCATGCCGAAGCCATGGGTGTCGAGGGCTGCTTTCGCCGCCGCGATCAAAGCGGGGTGATCTGCGAGCCCGAGATAATTATTGGCGCACATATTGAGCACCTTGCGGCCATCACCGACCGAGATGTGTGCGTCCTGTGGCGTGGTGATGACGCGTTCCGTTTTGTAAAGTCCCTGCCTCTTGATTTCCTCCAGGGTGTCGGTGAGTTGCTTTTCGAATTCAGCCAGCATGCGGGAAGTTCCCGGCAAACCGAGGGCGACGCAACGATCGCCTGCCGGCAAATTTGCTACCGCGCCGCCTGACGTTTGCGGCGCAGTTCTTTTTCCATTTGCGCGAAGGGAAGGGTGTTCACGACATCTTCTTTCATGAGCCAGCCTTTGCGCGCCACGCCCACCCCGAACCACAAATCGCTCAGGCGGGAAACGCGATGCGCATCGGGGTTGATCACGCAACGCACTCCTTTCGCCTTCGCCAGCGGCCACCAGCGCCAATCGAGATCCAGCCGTTTCGGGGCCGAATTTATCTCGATCCACGTCCCGGTTTCTGCCGCCGCCTCGATTACCGCGGCAAGATCGATGGGGTAAGCTTCGCGTTTGAGCAATAATCTGCCCGTGGGATGGGCCAGCATTGTTACCAGCGGATTGCTCATGGCGCGGATGACGCGCTCGGTCATTTGCGCCTCGGTTAGGGTCAACGTCCCGTGGACCGACGCGACAACGAAATCGAGTTCGGCCAGGACTTCGTCCGGAAAATCGAGCGAGCCATCGCGCCGGATATCGACTTCCGCGCCGCTCCAGAGGTGGATGCCATCGACCTCCGCATTCAACTGGCGAATCTGCGCGCCTTGGGCCCGGAGGCGATCGGCGTCCAGCCCGTGGGCCTGGACCTGGCTGTGACTGTGATCGGCGATCCCGAGATATTCCAAGCCCAGCTCCCGCGCGCCCTGCACCATTGCTTCTAACGAATCATGGCCGTCACTGGCGGTGGTATGACAATGGAAAGTGCCCCGCAGGTTTTCCAGCTCGAGCAATCGCGGCAGCTGATCGTTCGCCGCCGCTTCGAATTCACCCTGATTCTCCCGCAGTTCGGGCGGGATATAAGCCAGGCCAACCGCGTGATAAAGATCGGCCTCCTCCCTGACCTCTGGCAGCGGCAACGTCTGCCGTCGGGTCTTGCCGGCCTCTTCACCTCGGCGCGGGGCGGGTGCGAGCCGGTATTCGTTCAGCGTCCAGCCGCGCTCGAGCGCGCGATTGCGCATGCTGATGTTGTGCTCCTTGCTTCCGGTAAAATAACTGAGCGCGAAGGGATATTCGGCGCCCGTCACCACCCGGAGATCGCTTTGGATGCCGGAGCGCAAACGCACGCTCGTTTTCGTCGGTCCTCGTGCGATCACGCTTTCGACCAACTCATGTCCGCAGAAAAAAGCCGTGACTTCTGCCGGTGCCGGGCTGGCCACGATGAAGTCGAGATCCCGCACGGTTTCTTTGCGACGACGAAAACTGCCGGCGATGCTCAACTGCAGCACTTCCGGGTGGGCGGCGAGGTCCGCGCGCAAGCGTTCCGCCTCCGGCGCAATCTGGCCCAGCTGAAAGATGCCGGCATGTTTCGCCCGGTTGGCGATCGCCTGAATCAGTCTCGTTTGGGTGGCGGCCCCGAAGCCGGGCAGTTCCGCGACGCGCCCGGTCACGCACGCCTTTTCCAGTTCAGCCAGAGAACTGACGTGCAATTTGTCATACAGGACCTTGATTTTCTTCGCGCCGAGCCCGGGCAAAGCAAAGAGTTCGAGGATGGTCGGAGGAAACTCTGCCCGCAGGTCGACCAAGAATTTTAACTGGCCGGTGGTGGCGAGTTCCTTGATTTTGGCCGCGAGCGTTTTGCCGACCCCCGGAACCTTTTCCAGCGTCTCCTGATTTTGCAGATCGCTCAAGCTGGCGCCCCAGGCTTCGATCGACCTCGCCGCGTTGGTGTAGGCGCGAATCTTGAAAGGGTTTTCGGCTTTCAACTCGAGAAGGGTGGCGATCTCCTCGAGCGCGGATGCGATTTCTTCTTTGGTCATGCCGTGGTCAACGCGGAGTTCGCCTTTTCACAGGTCGCCTGCGCTAGACAGCTTACATCCGTCCGCGGTGGCGATAAAAGTCGTAGCGCTGCAACACCGAGATGACGTATTGGCGGGTGCCGGGGAAATTGATGCGGTTTTGAAAGTCTTGGACCGTCATGGGCGTGTCGGGATTGTTGTTGGCCCAACGCTGGGCGCGGCTGGGGCCGGCGTTATATTCCGCGAGGGCAAAGGCAGCCGGTGCCTTTTGACGCTGCCAATGTTGCAGCGCTCTGCGCAAATACCACGTCCCGGCTTCGAGATTTGTCTTCGGATCGAATAACTGCGCCACTTGAAATCCCCGGGCATGTGTCTCACTCGCCCATTCCCGCGCCGCCAGCTCGCTCACCTGCATCAGCCCCCGCTCACCGGCGGTGCCGAGCTTGCCCGGCTCAAAACGGCTCTCGCGCCAGACGAGCGCTTTTACCAACATCGGGTCCACCCCATCTTTCGCTGCGACTTCACGAATAATATCGTCGTATTGATGAAAGCGCGCCGGACTCAGCCATTCGTGCACGCGGTAGGTGACATCGCCGCCCCGCGTCGCCAGAATCGCCGCTCCGGCAAGCAAAGCGAGAACGAGGCAAAGAATGAATTTGAAGAGGAAGCGGATCATCCTGGATCGGTGAGATTGGGAATTACAGACGAAGCTGCCTTGCGGCTGCACTTATCTTTGGTGCGTGGAATGAAAACACAAGATGGCTAAATTTGCGCGGGTCCTGGTCGATCGCTCCATTCGCCGCGAGCTTGATTATGGCGTGCCGGCGACGATGGCTGACCGCATTTGCATCGGCACGCGGGTGCGCGTTCCTTTTCGCGACCGTGCCGCGCTGGCTACGGTGGTGTCTCTTCCGGAAACTTCCGCCGCTCCAGGCCTGCGGGAAATCGAAGCCATTCTCGGCGACGGGCCCACCCTGAGCGAGTCACTGCTCGAGCTCGCCCGCTGGCTCGCGAGCTATTACTGCTGTCCGCTCGAAATCGTCCTGCGCAGCCTCCTCCCGCAGGTCATCCGTCGCGCGGAAGTCGGTTGGAAAAAACAGCAATTCGTCCAAATCGGCGCTTCCGTGCGCGCGGAGGAGATCGAGCAGTTGCGGCGCCGCGCGCCTCGGCAGGCGGAGCTTCTGGAGGAGCTGGCCAAAGAGAAATCCCCCGTTCCGGCGGCCGGGATCCTGCGGCGCCTGGCGCTCAATCCTTCCACGCTCCAGGCCCTCGCTCGACGCGACCTCGTGACCGTGACGGAAGCAGCGGTGCCGCGCGATCCGCACGGGGAGGAGCAATTCGTTCCCCATCCGGAGCTGGTTCTTAACGAAGAACAGCAAACGGCCTTGGCCGTCGTCGTGGCCGCTCTCGCCCGACCGGAGGAAGCTCGCCCGGTGCTGCTGCACGGGGTGACCGGTAGCGGAAAGACGGAAGTTTACCTCCAGGCGATCCGTGAAACCCTCGCGCGCGGGCGCACTGCTCTCGTGCTCGTGCCGGAAATTTCGCTCACGCCCCAGACGGTCGAACGCTTCAAGAGCCGGTTTGGCGAACCGGACGCGGTGGCGGTGATGCATTCGCACCTCTCCGCGGGCGAGCGGCACGATGAATGGCACAAAGTCCACACCGGCCGCGCCCGCATCGTCATCGGGGCGCGCAGTGCCATCTTCGCCCCCCTAACGAATCTTGGCTTAATCGTCGTCGATGAAGAGCACGAAACCACCTATAAGCAGGAGGAAGCGCCGCGCTATCATGCGCGCGACGTCGCGGTCGTTCGCGGCAAGATTGAAAAAGCGGTCGTCCTGCTGGGGAGCGCGACTCCTTCGCTCGAGAGTTACTGGAACGCTCGCCAGGGGAAGTATGCGCTGACCCAGCTGACGCAGCGAGTCGATCAATGCCAGCTTCCGCTCATTCGCATCGTCGATCTGCGCCAGGAAAAGAAGGGCGATCGCGGCGCGACCATCCTTTCGGAGAGACTGCGGGCTGCGATTTCCGATCGGCTGACCAAACGCGAGCAAACCATCCTCTTCCTGAACCGGCGGGGCTTTTCCACCTCGCTCCTCTGCAGCCACTGCGGCAAGGCGCGCGATTGTCCCAACTGCAGCGTCGCGCTCACTTTTCACCGCTCGATGTCGCGGCTGAGCTGTCATCTCTGCGGCCACACCGCTGCGGTGCCCAAGCGCTGTCCCGAATGCAAGCAAGACGCCTTGATCTACGCCGGCTTCGGCACAGAAAAGGTGGAAGCGACCGTCTCGCAGATTTTCCCGGACGCGGTGGTCAAGCGCATGGACGCCGACTCGATGACGCGCAAGGAATCGTATCGCGATACCCTCCGTGCCTTTCGCTCCGGCAAAATCGACATACTCGTCGGCACGCAGATGATCGCGAAGGGCCTGCATTTCCCGAACGTGACTTTGGTCGGCATCATCAACGCCGATCTCGCCCTGCATTTACCCGATTTCCGCGCTGGCGAGCGCACCTTCCAGTTACTCACCCAGGTGGCGGGCCGTGCCGGGCGGGGCGAAACTGCGGGCGAAGTGCTGGTGCAAAGCTACACCCCTTTCTCGCCTTCGATTCAGTTTGCCCGCCACCATGATTTCGCCGGTTACTTCGAGCAGGAAACGGAGTTTCGTGAGCGATGTAACTTTCCGCCTTTCCTCCACGCTGTCCTCATCACCCTCCGCTGCGCGCATGAGGAACGGGGCCGCTTTTCCGCGGAAACGCTCGCACGAAAACTACGGGAAGCCCTGCCGGAAGAATTCACCATCGCCGATGCCGCGCCGGCTCCGTTGGAGAAATTGCAGAGTCAGTATCGTTTCCACATCCTCCTGCGCGGAAGCGCCATCATGCGTTTGAGCCGGTTGATCCGCGAGACGCTGGACAAATTACCGTTTCCAGAGGACGTGGCTGTCGCCGTCGATATCGACCCTTATCAACTGCTGTGAAGAGCCCTGTTTCCGCGCGCAAACTAATTTTACTGGCGGGGCTTTGGCTGGCGCTCATCACTCTGCTCCACGGCGCGATCAATTTGCATTGGTTCCAAGACCGCGTTGCCGGCAATGCTGAAATGAAAGTGCGCATCGGTTTCCTCCCGGTTACGTGCCATCTCACCTGTCCGGTCACCGATTTCATCAACAAGCAGACCACCGGGAGCAGCATCTTCGAGCCGGTGCGGTTCAATGGCTGGCCGGAACTGAAGGAGGCATATCTTTCCGGTTACACGCCCGCCACTTTTATCCTGGCGCCAATGGCGATGGCACTGCGCGAGCAGGGTGTGCCGATCAAAATTGTTTATCTCGGCCATCGCGACGGCTCCGCCGTGATGGTGCACAAGGATTCGAACATCCATCAGATGCAGGATTTGCGCGGCAAGCGCATCGCCGTGCCCAACCGTTTTTCCAATCAACGCCTGCTTATTTTCCGCGCGCTGCGGCAGGCGGGGATGACGATTAACGACGTCGAGCTGGTGGAAATGCCGCCGCCCGACATGCCGGCGGCGCTTTACGCCAAAGCGGTCGATGCCATCTCGAGTGGTGAGCCTTTCATGGCACAAACCGAGCTGGACGGTTATGGCCGTGTTCTCTGGTTAACGAAAGATGTATGGCCAAATTTCATCTCCTGTGTCCTCGCGGTGCACGAGGATATGATCAAGAATCACCGCGACTTGGTGCAACAACTGGTCGACGGCATTGCCCGCAGTGGAAAATGGATCGATGCCAGCATGGACCATCGGATGAGCGCAGCGCAGTTTGTCGCGGCCAATTACTACCATCAGGATCCGCGCCTGCTTTTCTTCGTCCTGAGCAAACCGCCTGACCGCGTCAAATATACGAACCTCGCTCTGCGAAAGCCCGACTTTGAGGAGATCGAGACGCTCGGACAAGAGGCGGGCATCCTCATAGGCACGGCGCATTTCTCGGATTACACGGATAACTCTTTTGTGAAGGATGACAGCGCGGTCCAGCCTTACGCCTGGGAACCGGTGGCGAACAGATGAGGTCGGAGTCGGACGTCGTTAGCGCGCGGAGTCATGGTTACGTCGCGAGAGAGAGCGCGGGAAGTTTACGCGTGCGTTTTTTTCGCGACGTGAACGATCCCGATTCACGTTGGTGGAGATTCGTGCGGCCGGTCGGGATGATCGCGATCTTTCTCACGGTCTGGGGTTTGGCCGTTCGTCTCTCTCACACTGACCTTTTTCCCGGGCCGGGCAGCGTCGCGCGGGCGATCGGCGAGCTCGTGCAGAAAGGATTACTGCTGAAATATATTGTAGCGTCGCTCTTTCGCGTGACCTGGGGATTTATTCTGGCCGCACTTGTCGGTATCCCGGTCGGTCTCGTCCTCGGCTGGTACGCGCGCGCCTTCCAAGCGTTTAATCCGCTGATTCAGATCTTTCGCCCGATCTCACCCATCGCCTGGATTCCAGTCGCGATTCTCTGGTTCGGTGTTTCCGATGCCGCTCCTATATTTCTCATCTTTCTCGCCAGCGTTTTTCCGATCAGTGTTTCCACGATTGCCGCGGTGCAAAATCTGCAGCCGGTGTATTTGCGCGCCGCGCAGAACTTCGGTCTCGGCCGGTGGGAACTTTTTCGTCGTGTCGTTTTCCGCGCCAGCGCGCCGCAGATTATCACCGGCCTGCGCATCGCCCTTGGCATCGCCTGGCTCGTGGTGGTGGCGGCGGAGATGATCGCGGTCAACAGCGGCCTTGGTTATCTCATCATCGACGCACGCAACGCCGGCAAACGCTACGATCTCGTCGTCGCCGGTATGGTCATGATTGGCCTAATCGGGCTCGTGCTCGATGTGTTGGTTCGTCAACTGGCGAAACTCGATTCCGTCCGTTGGGGCTATTCCCAATGACCGCCGCGCCTGCCGTCTCCGTCACCGAGCTCGCGATGTCTTTCCGCGGAAAACGCCGCGGTGAAACCATCGAAGTCCTGCGAGATATCAATGTCTTGGTGGAACCGGGCGAGTTTGTTTGCATCGTCGGGCCGAGCGGGTGCGGCAAATCGACCCTGTTGAACATCATCGGCGGCTTTGTCCAGGCCACGGCCGGCGAAGTGTGCGTCGAGGGTTCGCCCGTGTTTGGACCGGATCCGCGCCGCATTTTTGTTTTTCAGGAGAACGGCGTGTTCCCTTGGCTGACTGTGGAAGAGAACGTTGCTTTCGGTGTCCGTGGCCGATCGAAGACAGACTGCGCCCAGATCGTGCATCGGTATGTGGAGATGGTGGGATTGGCGGGATTCGCGGCCGCCTATCCACGCGAGCTTTCCGGCGGCATGCGTCAGCGCGTGGAGATTGCTCGCGCTCTCGCCGCCAATCCCGACATCATCTATATGGACGAGCCTTTCGGGGCGCTCGATTTCATTACTCGCCTGAAGATGCGGGCCGATCTCGTCCGCATCTGGCAAAGCGAGCGGAAAACGATTCTCTTCGTCACGCACGACATCGAGGAAGCAGTGCAGCTGGCCGATCGCGTTTTCATCATGACGCAGCGGCCGGGGACGGTTCAGAAGATCGTCGAGGTGAAGCTGCCGCGGCCGCGGAATCTGGACGCGCCGGATTATCTGCGCACCCGCGATGAAATCTTCCGCTTGATGGGGATGAGTCTGCAGGTGGGAGTCTGATGTTCGGGTTCGGCCGTCAGCCGGTGACGCGATTGCAGTTCATCGTCGCCGGGGCGCAGAAATCCGGCACGACGGCGCTAAATTATTACCTCAAGCGCCATTCCCAGATCGCGCTTCCGGCGAAAAAGGAGCTTCATTTTTTCGACGACGACGCCCTCTTCGCCGAGGGCGAGGTCGACTACCAATCGTTACACGCCATGTTCCCGCCCGCGCGGGCGGGGAGCGTCGCCGGCGAAAACACGCCGAACTACCTTTATTGGCCGCCCGCGATGGAACGGATCCGGGCCTACCAGCCTGCGATTAAGCTCATTTTCGTTCTACGCGATCCGATTAGCCGTGCCTTTTCGCAGTGGAATATGCAGCGCGCGCGCGGCATCGAACCGCTCGATTTCGTCCCCGCCCTGCAGGCGGAAGCGACACGTTTACGTGAATTGGCACCACCCGAAGCGCGTCGTTTCGCCTACCTTGATCGCGGACGTTATGCCTCTCAGCTCGCGCGCGTCTTTCGGCTCTTCCCGAAGGAGCAGACGCTGGTTTTGAAATATGAAACCTTCCGCGAACGCCAGCGCGATGGTCTCGGCGCGATCTTTCGTTTTCTTGGCGTCAAAGTGCCGACTTTTTTTCGCTCCGTCGACGCCCACCATATTCCTTACGCTCGAACGTTGCGGTTGGAAGAGCGCGCTTTCGTGTCCGAGCTGATGCGCGACGAAAACGCTCAACTCGAGCAGCTTCTCGGCTGGGATTGCGCGGACTGGCGCTGAGCGCGTTTCAACAAGAGCTTCTAACGAAGCGTCGCCGGGAAGAGATTGTTGCCACCGGAAATCCGGGCGAGGGCGAACTGGAGTGCGGTCGACAGGCAACCCAGTCCGTAGCGCACGCTGCGCGGAAAATTAATGGAAGAGGCTTCCGGCATATACTTGGCCGGGCAGGTGATTTCGCCGATCGACTCTCTCGCCCAGATGATCTGAGCCAGCATTTGATTATCGAAGACGAAATCGTCCGAATTTCCGGTCAAGGGCAGTCGCTCCAGGAGCGAACGAGAAAAGGCGCGATATCCGGTGTGATACTCCGAGAGCTTCGCCCCCAGCATAACGTTCTCCCCCAGGGTGAGGAAGCGATTGGAAAGATATTTCCAGACCGGCATGCCTCCGCGCAAGGCGCCGCCGCCCAGAATTCGTGAAGCCAGGACACAGGAATACAGTCCGCTTGTCACCATCGCCGCCATCACTGGAATCAACTTTGGGGTGTATTGATAATCCGGGTGCAGCATAATGACGACGTCCGCCCCGGCTTCCAGCGCGAGCCGATAGCACGTCTTCTGGTTGCCGCCGTAACCTCGATTGCGCGGATGCACTTCTACCCGCACCCGCGCCAGTGTCCGCGCAATCTCCGCGGTCTCGTCCCGGCTGGCGTCGTCCACCAGAATGATCTCGTCCACAATTTCGCAGGCCATGACCTCTTCGTAGGTCTGGCGCAAGGTCCGCGCTGCATTGTAGGCAGGCATCACCACCACAATTTTTTTTCCGTGCAACATCGATGAAACCGATTTCTGGAAGAGCTAAGAACAGCGCGGCCTCTTTGCAAACCTACCCAGCTGCGACGGCAGCTCGTGGATTGGCGAGCCCGAAAGCCTGAGTGAGAGTAAGCGATGGATACCGTTCCATTCTTCGAAGTGCTCGCCTTCACCAATCGACCCTTCACCGGCAACCCGGCCGGGGTTTGTCTGCTCGAGAACGATTGGTGGCCCGACGACCTGATGCAGCGCATCGCGGCCGAGAATAACCTGGCGGAGACCGCCTTCGTCCTGCCCCGCGGCGATCACTTCGATCTGCGCTGGATGACGCCGACAGTCGAGGTGGACCTTTGTGGGCATGCCACCCTCGCCTCGGCCCACGTGCTTTTCCGACATCGTAGTTTTGCGGATTCGACGATCGTCTTTTCTTCGAAGAGTGGAGAACTGAGGGTCACGCGCGAGGGGAAGCGGCTTGTTCTCGATTTCCCCTCACGACCTCCGGAAGAACTGGAAGAGTCGCCCAAGGGACTCTCGGATGCGCTCGGGGCTCAGCCGGAGTGCGTGTTGGATGGGCGCGATTATCTCGCGGTGTTCCAGAATGCCGCGGCGGTCGCGGACCTTCGGCCCGATTTCGCGGCGGTCGCGAACCTCGACCGGCAAGGTCTGATTGCGACTGCGCCGGGGGATGATTGTGATTTCGTCTCTCGCTATTTCGCGCCTGCAGCCGGGATTCCGGAGGATCCGGTCACCGGGTCGACGCACTGCACTCTTATCCCCTATTGGTCGCGCCGGTTGAACCAGCGCACTCTGCGCGCACGTCAAATTTCTCCGCGCGGCGGCGAACTCTTCTGCGAGGCTTGCGGCGACCGGGTTCGTATTGGCGGTGAAGCAATCACCTACGTCAGCGGAGAGATTTATCCCGGGCCCGGGGTCTGACTTCTCGGTTTCTTATCGCCGTCCTGTCCTGAGTTGTGGGAATGGCGGACGGGGCTCGACTTGACCTGATCCTGGAGGCTCCGAGTGAGGCCGCGCAGGCTTCTCCCAGCGCTCCGCGAAAATATTCGCCCGCCGATGTCCCTTTTTGCCGCCGAATTGCGCATTAGGGAGCCGGAGTACACATAATGAATAGATTTTATTGGAAACGGCGCCGCGTGGTTTTCGCGGCTGGTTTGGTCTCGCTGCTTTGTGCAGCCAGCAGCGGAGCCCAGGTGGTGTATGTGAAGGCGCTGGCGGACGGAACGCTCCAACTCCATCGCATGAATGGGGACGGCACCGGCGATGTCACGCTGACGCCGCCGATCATCATCCCCGGTCTTCCTGTTTTTTCCCGCGCTGGTACGGAGATCGCCGTGACGGGCTACGATCCGGCCGCCAGTGAGCAACATAGTTCCGACGTTTTCGGCATTTCCACGGCCACCGGCGCGGTTCGCAAACTGGTGGATAACCACGACCAGCTCGACCCGGTGAATCAGGCGTTTAGTTATACGTTTCCTCTCTACAAAGCATTCTCGCCCAACCATGCCGCGCTGGCGGTCTTTTCCGTCGTTCAGACGGGAGGTCCAAATAGTGGCCATGACGGCGGAGGCGTAGTCGAGCTCCCGGTCCTGGAAGTTTACTCGCTCACCGCCGCGGCCAATCCTCTCCAGGTGCATGTGGATAAAATGCAGGATGGACGACATCATGGTGGGGAAGGCATCGACTGGTCGCCTACGAGCAATGTGCTGGCGGCGCCTCTGGCTTCGAGCGCTCCCTTCCTAAGTGGTGGCGGGCCCGGTCCGACGACCGCCATCTTCCTAATTGATCCCGTCGATGCCGCGGTGCTGCATGGGCGCGCCCGCCAAATTACTTTCCCGCGCGCTGACGCCAATATTTCCACCGGCCTCCTTTGGACGGAACACGATTATCAACCGCGCTTTTCGCCCAACGGGGCCGGCCTCGCTTTTGTCCGCTCGTTTCAGTCTCACGCCCTGACTTCCTCACTTACCCCCGACCCGGATGTCCAGTCGCTTCACATCCTCAATGTCAGTACGGGCGCGGACACGCAGGTCATCACTTTCCCGCGAGGCACCTACGTCACCACGCTTGATTGGTCCCCAAATGGTTCGCAGTTAATCTTCGATCTTTCTCTGCAGGTGCCCAGCATCAACGGTCCGCTGCAGAGGGGAAGGCCCGAGACGAACCAGGTCTATGTCGTCAATGTGAACGGCACCGGCCTGACGCAACTGCGCGGCAACGGCAACGGCACGCCCGCCTGGTCGCGCACCGCTCTTTCCACGGGGACGAAGTCTGGTTCGCTCAACAATATCTCGACTCGCCTCGAAGTTTTGAGCGGAAATAATGTCGGGATTGGCGGCTTCATCATTGGCGGGACCGGCCCGAAGAAGGTCTTGCTTCGCGGCATCGGGCCGAGCCTGGCTCAATTTGGCGTCCCCGGCGTCCTGGCGGATCCGATGCTCTCTCTTCACACGCAGGACGCGCAGAAGCGGGACGTTCTCATCGCCACGAACGACAGTTGGAAAATCAATCCGCAGAATGGCCAATCACAGCTGGCGGCCCTCGCGGCCACCGGTAAAGCGCCGACCAGCGACTCTGAGCCGGCCATGATCGCCACGCTCAATCCCGGATCCTACACCGTGATCTTGAGCGGGAAGAATAACAGCACCGGGAACGCCTTGCTCGATGCCTACGATCTCAGCGGGGGTGGCACCTCGCTCCTGACCAACATCAGTACTCGGGGATTTGTCAGCACCGGCAATAACGTCCTGATCGGTGGCTTCATTCTTGGACCCAGCAATAGTGGAGCTGCGACGGTGTTGCTGCGCGTGATCGGGCCCGCCCTCGGCCCTTTTGGCATCAATAACTTCCTTGCCGATCCGACGCTGGAATTGCACAACGCCAACGGAGCGCTCCTGGCGTCGAATGACGACTGGCAGGCCGATGCGCAGGCCGCGCAAATTCCTGCCGACCGCCGGCCGCCGAACCCGAAAGAGAGCGCCCTTCGCCGTACCCTCGCTCCCGGCAATTACACTGCCATCGTGCGCGGGAAAAATAACACCACCGGCGTTGCCTTGGTGGAGGTCTATTACCTGAGCGCGCTGTAAAGCCGGACGATTATTGTCCGCGATCAATCTCTAACGAGAACCGATCAACGCTGGTTCCGACGTCTTCGCGAGAAATATAAGTAAGCTGGCAGCCCGAGACCAATTACCGCGAGGCCGACGAGCGACTCGACTGGAAGCTCAAAGAAAGTGTTTACGACCAGCCCCAGGAGAGCGACGACGAACAACGCCGGCACGATCGGATACCCCCAGGTGCGATAGGGTCGAGGTAGATCTGGCTTTAGCCGACGCAAACGGAAGACCGCAAAACCTCCCAGCGCGCCGAAAGCGACGGAAGCAAATGTCACCCAGGTATACAATTGCTGATAGGTGCCAGTGAGGGTGAGGAGCGCCGACCAGCAACAGGTCAGCGCAATGGCAATGTGCGGGGTGCGGAAGCGCGGATGCACCGATGCGGCCGCGCGAAAGAACAGGCCGTCCGCCGCCATGGCATAGCAGGCCCGCGAGACCCCGATGACGGCGGCCGCATTGCAAGCGAGAGTGGAGAGCACGACGATCCCCGCCACCAGTCGCGCCCCGCTGTTGCCAATGAGGGCCGTCATTGCTTTTGCCGCGATGCGCTCGACCCCTCGGATTTCGTCGAGCGGCAGTGCCAGCATGTAAGCGACGTTGACCGACAAATAGATGGCCGCGATGGCAAGAATGCCGAGGATGAGGGCGCGCGGAATGGTGCGGGGCGCGTCCGCAATTTCGCCCGCAGAAAATGGGAGGTAATACCAGCCTTCGTAGGCCCACATCACTGCGATCATGACGATGCCAAAAGCCGCTGCCGGATGAGCGGCCGGCGCTGCCATTGGGGCCAGTGACAAAGATGCCGGATGCAGGACGAGCGCGAGCACCGGCAACGCTGCGATCGCGGCGACCTTGATAATTGTGAGCGCAGCCTGCAGGCGATTGCCGGTTTCGACGCCAAGGTAGTTGATGGCACCGAGCGCCAGAATAGAAACCGCCGCCAGGATCTGCGCGGCTGAGATGGTCCAGACTCCCCATGGTAACGGGACGGCGACGACGATGTGTGTGGTGGAAAGCGCGGGCACAAAGTAGGCGAAATAGGTCGCGAAACCCATCGCGACCGCGGCAGTGGCGCCAGTCAGCATGACGAGAAGGCCCGCCCAGCCATAGAGGAACGCAACCAGCGGACCGAAAGCCTCTTCGAGATAAACATACAAACCGCCCGAACGCGGATACATCGCGCCCATTTCGGCATAGGTGAGTCCACCGCAGAGCGCGATGATGCCGCCCGCGATCCAGGCCACGAGCAAGAGCGGCTCCGAAGGCAACGTCGCGGCCATCGTTCCCGGCGTCAGGAAAATCGCCGACCCGATGACGTT
>JBDTXE010000020.1:0-14529 GCA_040006335.1 Verrucomicrobiota bacterium
CTCGCATTTTTGTTCTTTGGCCCGCGCAGCGCCGCGTTGACCTGGCGTCAAATGTTGCCGATGCAAATGTGCGACTGGGCCATCGTGGTCGTCATCGTGGCGCTGCTAACGAATCATCGACGTTGGTTCGAGGTGGCCTATTTTTGGGGGATCGGCGGGACGCTGCAGGCATTGCTCACGCCCAACCTGCAGGCGGCGTTCCCGGAGTTTCGCTTCCTTAGCTTCTTTGTCGCCCACGGCGGAATCATTGTCGCTGTCGTCTATCTCATGTTGGTGCGACGCCTCCGCCCGGTCCCGGCCTCGATCGTGCGAGCGTTTCTCTGGTCGGAATTCTATTTTCTTGTCACCATGGCGGTGGATGCCTGGACGGGCGTGAACTACGGCTTCCTTCTGCACAAGCCGCAGGCGAAAACGCTCTTAAGCCTCCTCTCCGACGACCGGGCACTCTACCTTTTGCAAATGCAGCTCCTCGCGCTCGTCTTTTTCCTGACGCTCTATCTGCCGTTTGCCATCTCGGATATGATAAAAATCAGTAAGGCAGGAACTCAGGAAGCAAGTCTCTGAATCTTTTTCCTTTTTTCCTGCTTTCCTGATTCATTGTTCCCAATGAAGCCTCTCCGCATCGGGAACGTGAGCATCGGCGGTGACGCGCCCGCCTTCATTCTCGGCCCATGCGTGATCGAGTCGGAGAAATTCGTGCGCCGGATGGGGCAGAAAATCGCCGCGGTCTGCGAGGAGGAGCAAGTGGCCTTCATCTTCAAAGCATCCTTCGATAAAGCCAATCGCTCGTCGGTGAAATCGTTTCGCGGGATGGAGGCACGCGCAGGCTGCGAAATTCTGCGTTCGATTGGTCGGGAACTTGGGGTTCCGGTCACGACCGATGTGCATTCGCCCGCGGATGTAGCGATCGCCGCCGAAAGCATCGATCTGCTGCAGATTCCGGCGTTTCTTTGCCGGCAAACAGATTTGTTAAAGGCCGCGGCGGAGACCGAGCGGGCGATCAACGTGAAGAAAGGCCAGTTCCTCGCGCCGTGGGACGTGCGCAACATCGCCGAGAAACTCGAGCATTTCGGCGCCAAAAGATTTCTCTTCACCGAGCGCGGAACCACCTTTGGCTACAATAATCTTGTGGCAGATATGCGGTCGCTTGCCTGGCTGCGGAAGGCTGGCTATCACGTGATTTTCGATGCCACTCACGCGGTGCAACATCCTGGCGGCGCCGGCGAGAGCAGCTCCGGTGAAGGCGAGCTTGCTCCGGTCCTGGCCCGGGCGGCGATGGCGGCGGGCTGCGACGGCATTTTCATGGAAATACACGAGAATCCCGCACGCGCGCTCTCCGACGGACCGAATCAGATCGCGCTTAAAAATTTGCCGAAGATTCTTCGCGTGTTAAAAGCTGTGCATGCTGCCGTTTCGTGACGGTCGCGCGCGGCGCGCTCTCATCCTCGGGCTACTCCTGGCGAACGGAGTGGCATGGTCGGCCTGGGCGCAACAGGCCAAACCCAAGAAGAAGAAGGCGCCGGTGCAGGGAACGGCCACGCCGGAGCCGAATGCGCAGGTGCCGCTGCCGATCGGTCATGAAGCGAAAGGGTTGGTGCTCCCGGACATCGATGCCAACGGACACGTGCGCGGGCGGTTCGTGGCCGGGACCGCCCGGCGACAGGACCAGGATCACATGGAATTTAGAGACCTGAACATCACCTCCTTTAATGATCAGAACGAAGTGGAGTTGCAGGTGGTTATGGCCCAGGGCGTGCTCGATATGAACACCCGTGTCCTGACCTCGCCGACCCTAACGAAAGTTAAACGAAGTGACTTTGAAATTGTGGGCGACCGCGCGCGCTTCGACACTGTCGCCCGCCAGGGAACGCTCACTGGAAAGGTGCATATGACCATTACCAACGCGCAGAAGTATTCTGCGCCCGAATCCAAATGAGCTGGCGCCTCCTCCTCCTGAGTTTTCTCGCTCTGGCCACCGGCTTCGCCCAGGAAACCGCCGCGCCGACTCCGGGAAAAAAGAAGGACGCCGCCGGCCCAAACAAGCTCTTCGGCACCGACTCAAAAATCGAAGGACCGATCACGACCGAGATTTACGCGAACGAGGCTTTTTTCGATTCGAACAAGAACATGGGTGTATTTTCCGGCAGCGTGAAGGTGCTCGATCCGCGCTTCAATTTGCAGTCGGATAAATTGACGGTCTTTATGCGGCGGGGCGAGGAGCAGGGCCTGGAGAAGGCGATTGCCGACGGCCATGTGGGTCTGGTGCGAGAGCGCGTCAGTGATAAAAAAGGCGGACCGCCGGAGCGGGCCATCGGGCGCTCCGATCATGCCGTTTACACTGCGGCCGACGGTAATGTCGAAATGACGGGAACGCCGAAAGTGCAGCAGGGACCGAACATGCATGTGGCCACGAGCGCAGATACGGTCATGGTGATTTCACAGGATGGACAATTGAAAACGCGCGGTCCCAGTCGCACCGAAATTCGGCAGGAGCCTAAACCCAACGAAAAAGTGGAGAAAAAGAGCGAGCCCAGCCCGACGCCGGCGAATGGTTGAAAGGTTGCAAAAGAGTGCGGCATTGGTTCTTTACCGCTACGGGCGGTGTCTCGTCACCAATTCGATCTCGCGTAGTTTACCTTCCAGATGACACCCGTAGCCAGCACGTCTCCGCCGGTCACCGTGCCCGCTGCGGAAAAAGCCCACGACGTCCTGGCGACGCGCGAGCTGGTGAAATTGTATGGTGGTCGCGCCGTGGTAAACGGCATCAATGTCAGCGTCAAAGCAGGCGAGATTGTCGGACTGCTCGGTCCTAACGGCGCGGGGAAAACGACAACGTTCTACATGATCGTAGGTCTGGTCCGTCCGAATAGCGGCAGCGTCTTTTTCCGCGACGAGGACGTTACCACTTTCCCGATGTATAAACGCGCACGTCTCGGCATGGGATACCTGCCGCAGGAAGAATCGATCTTCCGGAAAATGACGGTCGAGCAAAACATCATGGCCATCCTGGAGACGCTGCCTTTGAGCAAATATGATCGCCGGCAGCGTTGCGATGAACTCCTGCACCAGTTTGGGATCGAGAAAATCGCGAAGAACACTGCGCTGACCCTTAGTGGAGGAGAAAAGCGGCGACTAACGATTGCGCGATCGCTCGTGACCAATCCCAGCCTGCTGATGTTGGATGAGCCTTTTAGCGGAGTCGATCCGATCGCGGTGTACGACGTGCAACAAATCGTGGTGAATCTGCGGAAGTCCGGTCTGGCCATCCTCATTACCGATCACAACGTGCGGGAAACCTTGTCCATCGTCGATCGCGCTTATCTTATCTTTGAAGGCCGGGTGGAGAGCGAAGGGTCGAAGGATTTCCTGATCGACGACCCGATCAGCCGCCAGCTCTATCTGGGCGAGCGGTTCCGGATGTAGCGACGCGACGGCCTCGTCTGACCGCAGAAATTTCCGGTCGCGCTTACGGCGAAGTTTTGGTTTCCCAGATTTTCAGCAGGTCGGAGGTGCCTTGCGTGCGAATACCGCTGTCCGTGAGAATGCTTTCGGTCGCTGCCACTGTTTCGGCGCGAGGAAGGACAATCGTTTCGCCACCCGCGCGCGTGTCGAAGCTAATGGAAACGGAATCGTCTTTGAGATCGCGCAGAAGCGTCACCAGCTGCGCCAGGTTTTTCACCGGCTGATTATTGACGGCTTTGACCACCTGCCAGCTGGGGTTCGAATACCCTTTCGCGAGGCGATTTGGAAAGAAGGGTGCGGGAACGATCACGAGCCGTTCGCCGGGAAACGCTGGCTTGTCGTTGAGCCGGGTGATGAGCGGACTGCCGGAGAGAGCGAGCATGATATTGAGACCGCTCGACTCGCGTCCCCGCGGCAACGATCCCAAAAACTCTGTCGTCGCCTCCGAGAAAACCATCGGTCCATAAACGAAATAGGGCGGATAGGTGCCGTGCAGTTCCGGAATGACGAGCGGCCGCTCGTGCGCCACCGGTAGATCAATCGACATTTCTTTGCCGCCGCGAAAGATGGTCAGCGCTACTTTGTCGTCCTTGGCGATCTTCTGCACCAGATAGGTGAAACGCAGGCGAAGATTATTCCCGGCATTGATCATGCCCTGATCGTCAATCGGGACGTCGCCGATTTTGGTAATCACATCCCACTCCTTCAGCGGATAAGAAGGGTCGGCGTTAAACGGTCGATGCACGATCATGCCGCGGACGGCCTCGGGAAGATGGAGAAAAGTGCGCAGCGCCGGGTTCTCCAAAGTCTGGAGATCGTCGTACATGATCGGCTTGCCGTCGTAATGGCCATCCGCCATGTCCTGGAGGAAGAGCTCGATCTCTTCCACCGGAATGATATAGCCGATATTCTGCGCGCTCTGGAGATGGCTAAAGGCGATGCCGACGATCTCGTCGTTCACGATGGCCGGTCCGCCGCTGTTCCCCGGATTAATGGCGGCGTCGATCTGCACCCGCAGGCCAGGAGTCGTTAGGTTGTAGCCGGTGAACTCGACCCGGGAGACGATTCCCTTGGTGATGGAGAGGCTCGCCCCGCCGGTGGGATAACCGTAAACCATGACCGGTTCCTTCGAATCAGGGAGCCCCTTTTTGAAAGGCAGTGCGGGATGTGAATCGAAGAAAGTCTCGTCCTCGAGTTTGAGCACGGCCAGGTCGGTGCCGTAATCCACCGCTTCCACTCGCGCCGGCAGCTTGTCTCCCGCCTGGTTAGCTTGGACCTGGACTTCGCTGGCGTACTGCACCACGTGCGCATTGGTCAGAATCCGATGCCCGGAAATGATCGCGCCGCTCCCGGTGATCTCCGCCGGCTCGCGCTTCACCCACGGCTTGCCAGGATCGGGCAGGCGCAAGGTGGCGAATATTTTGACGACCGAGTTCTCGACCGCTTTCGAGGGAGTGCTGGAGGGCGAGGAAGTGGGAGAGGGGGCCGCCGCCTCTGCCGGAGAGGGGGAAGGATCCTGAGCGACCAGGAGGCGAAGGGGAACGAGCGAAAGAAGGACGCAGCGCCGAAGGATTCGCATAACCATGCCGAAGGGAAACCGAACCGACCGACAACGCCAGAGGGATTTGCTGGAGGCCGTTTACGAGGTGACCAACTCGGGCGCGTCTGCAGTCTCGGGCGAGGGCGTTGTCCTGCGCTGCAATTCCTCCTCGATCTCATCGGCCATGACACGGAGCAGGCGTCGATTTTCTTCCGAAAAACGACGAGGCTTGGTGTCGAGAAGGCAGACGGCGCCGACCGGTAATTTATTTACCTGCAACGGGACGCCCGCGTAAAAGCGGAGCGAGCGCTCCTTCAGCAGCGGATTATTGGCAAAACGCTTGTCCCGCAGGATATCTTCGATCACCAAAATATCGTTACCGGCCACGGTGTGCGCACAGACCGAGAGCCCTCGTGGGATGGAACGGGCTTCCATCAGTTCCTCCGGCACACCGGTCTGCGCCTTGAACCACTCGCGCTCGCGATCGACAAAGCCGATGAAGGCCATCGGCACTTCGAAGACACGGGTCAGACGGGTCACCATGTGATCAAAAAAAGGCTCGTTCGCGGTGTCCATGATTTGGAGAGCTTCCAACTCTTTCAAACGCGGTCCCTCGTTCTCTGGCACCGGCGCTTCGGCCATGATGTCGCTCAAAGTTGTGTCCGAAAATTTCGCCAGTTGCAGGACCGCTTCGGCAAAGGAGACGACGGTTTCGTCCGCTCCCGAGCTGCGCAACCCGTGGGCCGCGTCGGCGACGTTTTCGGTCGCGCCCCAAACGCCCACGACAATCTTCGCCTCCGGCAAACGCTCGCGCAGTTTCCGCGTAAGATAGCGTGCGTGGATCAAGGTGGAGGGTGGCACAACGGAAATGCAGATGGCGTCGGAATTGCCTTGCGCGACCGCTTCCACGATCTCGCCGGTGGCAAGCTGGGCGGAGACGTTTTCCGCCTCAAAATTTTGCTGGCGTAAGAGTTGGACCAGCATGAGCCCTGCGATCTGGTCGCGTTCCGCCCGTGCCGGGATGCTGATCACCCGGCAGGTGGGTGCGAGCGGTAAAGTTTCCGTCTTCTCCGCCAAGGTTTTGTCCGCCTCTAATTCGGAGGGAACGGCCGGACGCCCGCCGAGATCTTCCACCAGATCAACGAGCGTTTCGTAGACGCTCGCCCGCTCCGGCTCATCGAGAGCATCTCGCTGGACGTCGCGTTCAGTCGCAATGACAACCGGAAGCAGCACATTATCGTAAAGGGAGGTCAGAGAGTTTTCTTTTAGGTAAGACTCGGCCAGTTCGCTCGCCTGATGAGCGCCCGGCACGAGAAGCCGGTGATAACACTCTTCCGCTGGAGAGAGAGCTTCTTCTTCACTGAGCAAAACACTTAGAAACTGAAGGCGCGGGACGTGTCGTCCCATGACGGCGAGGCAAACGGTTAGGGGCGTCGACAGAACCAGACCAACCGGACCCCAGAGCCAGGTCCAGAAGAGAGCCGCAATGATCAGCGCGATAGAGGAGACGCCCGTGCTCGATCCGTAAAGCCAGGGCTCGAGCACGTTGGCGTTGATCAGTTCCAGAACAATAAAGAGGCTGAAGGTGAGAATCGGCGTCAGCCAGCTGGTGGAAATTGCAAAGGAGAGGAAGATCGGGATGGCGGCGCCCAGCCACGGACCGACGTAGGGGATGAAACGCAGAACGCCGGCGACCGTTCCCCACAAGATAGCGTTCGGCACGCCGATAAAATAGAGCCCAGTCCCAACGAGAATGCCGTAGCCGGTATTAACCAGAAACTGCATCGTCAGGTAGCGAGCAACCCGATGGGCCGCATCATCCATCGCACGCGTCGTTTCACTGATGCGACCCTGGCCGATTAGCCGAATGATGCGTCCGCGCAGGTCCTCCCGCTGCAACAACATGAAAATGGCCAGAAGCAGCACGAGTGCGGCCGTGCCGAGAGGGCTGAGGACTGCCGAGCCAAGCGTCTGCAAAAGTTGCGGGATGCCTTTGTTCGACTCCATGATCCGCACCGGGATCGGCGAGGCTGCGGTCTCAGGCCCATTAGGCAATGTCTTGGCAATCTTCTTGCCCGCCTTATTCAGATCAGCGTCCGCCGGAGCGCCGGGTGCGCTATCCGGCAGCTCCGTCTTGATATGTTCCATTGTTTTCTGGAAGCGGCTGAAGGCTCCGCCGCTGGGCATGCGCAGGGCGCGCAGCTTTGCTTCGATGTTCGTCTGGTAATCAGGTAACTTGGCCGCGAGGTCGATAACCTGCCGGGTCAGGAGCCAGCCCGCACCTCCGATCAGCCCGAAAAGCAGCAGCACCACCACGAGCACGGCCGCGATACGACCAACGAAGCGCTCAAGCCGTGTCACGATCGGCGTGAGCAGAAAGGTGATGAGCATCGCCAAGGCTAAAGGGATGAGAATGTCGCGCCCGACGTAGAGGATAGTGACGACCAGGACGAGGACGAGCACCGACCATATGCCAATCAAAGCCGCGGCGGAGGTGTTCTTGGGCGTACGCATTTTCAGGGAAGTGGAACAACCCTTCGCTAAATGAAACGCGCGCAGGAACAAAAATGGATGCGCCCTGGGCGGGTGCTGCCCCCATCGTTTCCGTGCGACATCAGATTCTCTCCGGTAAGGGCTCGCCTCTCGCCAAGTGCCGGAATATGATGGGGCCATGACTGCTCCCGACGCTCGCGCGATTTCTTCGGGCAGCGATCGGCGAAAGAGCGTTCCCGTGATCACGGTCGAAAGTTTTTTCCAGGCGCACGCCGAGAAACTCCAGCTGCGGCTTGACGGGCCTCGGGTTGGCTTCGAGCACAAAATTCGCGAGCCCACGATCAACCGCCCGGGCCTCGCGCTCTCGGGCTTTTTCAGCTACTTCGCCGAGAAAAGAGTGCAGGTTCTGGGCGCAGCCGAGAACACGTACCTCAAAAGCCTTTCACGCAGCGTGCGGATCGACCGCTTCCGTGCGCTCTGCGCACAAAAAATTCCGTGCCTGGTCGTTTCCCGCGGCGCCCATCTGGAGGAAGAGCTTCTGGCGGTGGCGGCCCAGGAAAAGATCGCGGTGTTTCGCACGCCGATGGTGACGATGAAATTCATCAATGCCGCGACGATCGCTTTGGAAGCCGACTCGTCCCCCAGCGTGACCGAATTTGGCAGTACCGTCGACGTCTTGGGCATCGGCGTTCTCATTCGCGGCGAAAGTGGCGTGGGGAAAAGCGAATGCGCCCTCGGCCTGATCGAGCGTGGCTACAGCCTGGTGGCAGACGATGTCACCCGTATCACCTCGTTCGAAGGGCGCGAGCTTATGGCCACCTCGCCGGAGCTGACGCGTTTTCATATGGAAGTGCGGGGCATCGGCATCATTAACGTCGCGGCGGTTTTCGGCATCGGCGCGATTCGTGTGGAAAAGCGGCTCGATCTGGTGGTGACGATGCGGGATTGGGACGAAATGGAAGAAGTTGATCGCACCGGTTTGGATCGGGAGTATTACGAAATTCTGAAGCTTAAAGTGCCGCATGTAACGATTCCTGTCCGGCCGGGCCGCGATCTTGCTCGCTTGATCGAAGTGGCAGCGATGGATCAGAAGCTAAAGTCGCTCGGTCGAAATGCGGCGATAGAATTCAACGAAAAGTTGATCAATTTAATGCAAACTAAACAGGCGAATGGGATTGCTTAATCGAAAAACCGCGGGCGTGAAGCCGGCGAAAGCCGAGAAACAGGTCACCATTCTGAACCGGCTGGGATTGCACGCCCGCCCGGCCGCACTTTTCGTGAAGGTGGCCAGCCGCCATCGGAGCGATGTCTGGGTGCGAAAGGATAGCGAAGAGGTGAACGGCAAAAGCATCATGGGCCTGATGATGCTGGCGGCGGGGCAGGGCTCGAAGCTCGAGATCCGTTGTGAAGGGCCGGACGCCGATCGCGCCTTGGAAGATCTCGAGCAGTTGATCACTGCGCGCTTCAACGAAGATTGACCGCTTTCGCGCGCGGAGGAACACGCTACTCTCAGGGCGATGAGCAGCGCGCTAGAGGAACAACGGTACCAGGGGATTGGTGTGTCCCCCGGGATCGCGCGCGGCCTGGTGGAAGTGATGCAGGACCACTTGGAGGAAGTGGAACGTTATACCATTACCGCCGAGGAAGTTCCCGGAGAAATCGCGCGCTTTGAAACCGCGCTGGTGCAGACGCGTCTACAGATCCTCGAGATGCAGCAGCGCATCGCGGAAGCCATCGGGACGCAGGACGCCGGCATTTTCGACGCTCATCTCCTCGTCGTGGAAGATCGCACGCTGATCGATGAAGTTCTCCGCAAGCTCGAGAGTGAGCTGGTCAACGTCGAAGCAGTCTTCGAGGAAGTGGCTAACCGTTACGCTCATACGCTGAGCAAGATCGACGATCCCTACCTGCGGGAACGAGCGCTCGATATCGAGGACGTGATGAAACGCGTCGTCGGCAACTTGCAGGGGAAAGCGCCCACCGAGATGGCGTTGCCGGGCGAAGAACATATCGTCATCGCCCACAATCTCACTCCTTCGGACGCAGCCAGTCTCGATCGCACCCGCGTTCTCGGGTTGGCCACTGACCTGGGCAGCCGCACTTCCCACACCGCGATCATGGCGCGCTCACTCAGCATTCCCGCGGTGGTGGGATTGCATGATGTCACCGCCAAGCTAGAGAGCGGAAGCGTCGCCCTGGTCGATGGAACCAAGGGATTGCTTATTGTTAATCCGCGGCCGGAGACGTTGGTTCACTACGGGGAAATCGAGAGCCGGCAGGCGGAAGTGACGCACGAGCTTGAACGCCTGCGCGACCAGTCGGCGACGACCAAGGACGGCCACCACGTCATCCTTTCCGCGAACATCGAGTTGCCGGATGACATTGCCAACGTCGCCGCGCAGGGTGCCGAAGGGATCGGGCTTTATCGCACGGAGTTCCTCTATCTGGATCGGGATTCGCTTCCGGGCGAAGACGAACAATTCGAGACCTACCGTCGCGTTGCCGAAGCGGTGCGGCCTCATCCGCTGATCATTCGCACCTTCGATCTTGGGGGCGATAAAATTGCCGGAGGGATCGATGTCAGCGACGAACTCAATCCGTTCCTTGGCTGGCGCGCGGTCCGTTTCTGTCTCGAACACCCTGAGGTTTTCAAACCGCAGCTACGAGCCATTCTCCGCGCCAGTGCTTTTGGCGACGTCAAACTGATGTTCCCCATGATCTCCGGCCTGGCGGAGTTGCGTCGCGCTCTCGCCGTCCTGACCGAGTGCCGCAAGGAGCTCGAGACCGCCAAAACAGAATTCAATCCCGAGATGCAGATCGGTGCCATGATCGAAATCCCGAGCGCCGCGATCTGCTCGCAGACCCTGGCGCCCGAGGTAGATTTTTTTAGCATCGGCACCAACGATCTCATCCAGTACACCCTCGCGGTCGATCGCGTGAACGAGCGCATCGCGCATCTTTACGAGCCGACGCACCCGGCCGTGCTACGCTTGATTCAGATGGTGGCCGAATCGGCGCGCTCGGGAAATATCTGGTTCGGAGTGTGCGGAGAGATGGCTTCCGAGATTGAACTGACGCCGCTTCTGCTCGGTTTGGGGGTGCATGAGCTGAGCGTGAGCCCGACGCTGGTGCCGCGGGTGAAGTCTGCCATCCGCAATCTCCGCTTCGATGAATGTCAGCAGCTCGTGCGCGAAGTCATGGCGCTGGAGACGCCCGCCGAAATTCTGGCGCGTTGCCGTGAACTGGCGGAGGCACGCTACGGCGAAATGCTGAACTAGGCGCCCGTTCGCGCCGGCCGGCTATTCCTCCGACGATTCTTCCTCAGGATCGATCTCGGGCTTGAGGCCTTCTTCTTCCATCTTCCTCAGGACATCGCTCATATCCTCGACTTCATCCCACACTTCCTGGCTGACGTAGATCGGCGCTTTCTGCTGCGTTGCCATGGCCACGCAATCGCTCGGCCGGGCATCGAGTTCGATGATCTTCTTCTGCTGAAGTTCGTTCTCAGCGGCGATGATCATCCGCCCATAATACGTTGCATTCTTGAGATCATTAATGATCACGCGCTCGATGTGCGCCCCCACCGCCGTCATAAGGTGACCCATGAGATCGTGCGTCAGCGGGCGTTCTTTCGCGATCTCACGCATAAACATCGTGATCGCACTTCCAACCGTCTGATCGACATAGATGATGAAAACTTTGTCGGCGTTCCCCAGGAAGACCGCGCAGCCGCCGCTCGTCGGCAACACCCCGCGCACGTTCACCTCGATGACCGTTTTATTCACTGTTCGAAGGTAACGTTCAGCCGGGTGAAAGACAAGCTGGCGCCCGGCCGGGAGCCCACGGAGAAAAACTCGAGGCACGCGATCAGAACAGCCGCTCCCGGCCAATTGCTCGGGCATCTCAGTCGCCGTCCGCGTGCGAATTTGTCAGGCCGGGCTTGCATGTTGCACGCGCTGAATAATCATCGCCTTTGCGCTCGCGCCACGAAATGATCAAAACCGACTGGGACCTCGAAGCGGCCAACGCCACCTACAATGTCGACGGCTGGGGGAGCGGCTACTTCGCCATCAATTCCGCGGGCAACGTCATCGCCAAGCCGCTGCAGGAAGCAGGTGGTGCGATCAATATTATCGACGTCGTGAACGAAGCGCGGGCGCGGGGACTTGGCTTCCCGCTCGTCATCCGTTTTCAGGACTTGCTCCGTCACCGCGTCGAATCGGTCAACCGCGCGTTTGAGAAGGCGATCAGCGAGTTTAATTATCAGAACAAATATCGCGGCGTCTTTCCGATCAAGGTCAACCAGCTGCGCGAAGTGATCGAGGAAATCGTGGATGCGGGGCGACCCTTCCATTTTGGTCTGGAGGCCGGCAGTAAGCCGGAATTGGTGGCCGCTCTCGCCATGCACAAGGATCCGGAAAGCCTCATCATTTGTAATGGCTACAAGGACTCCGCCTTTATTCGCATCGCTTCGATGGGTCGAAAACTGGGCAAGGCGGTCGTCCTCGTCGTCGAGAAGCTGGAAGAACTAGAGCAGGCGATCCGTATTTCGCGCCAAACCGGGGTCGAGCCTTACCTTGGAATTCGCGTCCGCCTGCAAAGTAAAGGCGCGGGTAAGTGGACGACCAGCGGAGGCGAGAACGCCAAGTTTGGCCTTGATACGGTGAGCCTGGTGACCGCCAGTGAAATGCTGAAAGCGGAAGGCCTCGGTCACTGCCTCAAGCTGATCCATTTCCATGTCGGCTCGCAGGTGCCTGATATTTCCACGATCAGGCGCGCCGTCCGCGAAGCCGCGCGCTACTACGCTAAAATCGCGCAACTGGGTCATGAGCTCGGCTACCTCGATGTCGGAGGCGGCCTCGGCGTCGATTACGACGGATCGAGATCGACCTTCGATAGTTCCACCAACTATTCCCTGCAGGAATACGCCAACGACGTCGTCTGGAACATCATGGACGTGTGCGATTCGGAAGGTGTTCCGCATCCAGCAATCGTTAGTGAGGGCGGCCGCGCGATCGTGGCGCATCATTCCGTGCTAGTGGTGGAAGCCTTTAGTTCGATCGAGAAATCAGCCGGGGAACCGAAGATCGAGACCTCGGAAAAGGACCACAAGCTGGTCGCTGAGATTATCGATGTGAAGCAGCGGCTGAAGCGCGGCAACCGCCGGGAGTGCCTGCATGACATTCAGCAAATCAAGGAGGACGCGCAGCAGACGTTTGACCTCGGTCTGCTCGACCTCGAATCCAAGGCCAAGATCGAACACGCTTACTGGCAGCTGGCGCAGCAAATCGTGGCGATGCATCGCGGCCTGCGTTACGTCCCGGATGAGGTCCGCGAGCTGGAAACCTCCCTGGGCGATCAATACATCTGCAACTTTTCCGTTTTCCAGTCGCTCCTCGATCACTGGGCGCTTGGCCAGCTTTTCCCCATCATGCCGATCCACCGGTTGACGGAGGCACCGGAGCGGAACGGCACCATCGTCGATATAACCTGTGATTCCGACGGGAAGGTTTCCAAGTTCATCGATCTTCAGGATGTGCGCGAGACGCTGCCGCTGCATCGCATCATTCCCGGCGAAATGTATTATCTCGGCGTCTTTATGGTGGGAGCCTATCAGGATATCATGGGCGATCTGCACAACCTCTTCGGGCGCGTGACCGAAGTGCACGTGTTTCTCGATCCTGACGAAGAATCGGGCTGGTACATCGAAGAAGTCATTGAGGGCAGCACCATCGGCGAAGTGCTGGCGATGACGCAGTGGGATAAAGTCGAGCTGTTGCGATTACTCAAAACCCAGGTCGACGCGGCGATCAAGTCAGATCGGCTTAAACCCAGCGAAGCGATGAAGCTGCTCTCGGATTACGAGCGCGGACTGCAGGAATACACTTACCTGAGCTTGAACGGCGCGGAGACCACTGCGGCGCCCGGCATTCGCCTGGTCGCGCCCTAAAGCGGATTACCGAGCAGGTAGATGGCCACGATCGCGATAAGAAAGTAGCTCCCGATCGTGGCCGAACCTGTGTAGTCCTTGGCGATGCGCTGCCCAAGGAAGAGCGCGAGGGTTGTGGTCGCCGCGATCAGCGCTCCGTAAAACGCGATCGTGGTCGGATGATGTCGCAAAATGAGAAGACAGCCAACCGCGCTGAGCAGTCCCGCGCTTAGTTCCAGGATAGTCAGTATCGCCAACAGCGCCGGAACCATCACGCCGAAGATGCTCTTGGAAAAATGGTCCCGTAACCAACCAAGATTGGTTCTCCAATCCACCACCTTGTCGAAACCTGATTGCAGGAAAAGAATGGCCAGAAAAGCTGAGAGCAGGAGCTGTAGGATGATGGTGGTGTGCGCTGGACTGTGAAAGATTTGCATCGCGCGGTCAGGATAATGTCGCCCAGTCGTTTTCATCGAGAAAAATTTTCGACCGGGTGTTCCGCTGTTTTATTTGTCGCTCCCGCGCAACCCGGGACATATTGAGCGGTGACGGAAAAAATCTCAGTTCGTGAAGCGCTCGCCAGCGAGCAGCCGCGAGCGTCTCTTCTTCTCCAGGGCTGGGTGCGCACCCGCCGCGAGGTGAAGGATTTTTCCTTCATTGAACTGAACGACGGCTCCTCTTTGCGCAGCCTGCAGGTGATCGCTCGTAATTCGTTGGCGAACTACGCGGAAGTGCAACGCCTCACGACGGGCGCGTCGTTGCGGGTCGCCGGCGAGTTGATCGCCTCTGCTGGCAAAGGGCAGAAGTGGGAACTGCTGGCAAATGAAATCATCGTGGTCGGCCGCGCGGATGACACTTATCCGCTACAGAAAAAAGGGCATACCCCGGAGTTTCTGCGCGAGATTGCTCACCTCCGCCCACGCTCGAATCTCTTCGGCTCCGTCTTCCGCGTTCGCAGCCGGCTTGCTTTCGCCATTCATCAGTTTTTTCAGGAACGCGGCTTCTTCTACCTGAACACGCCGATTATCACCGGCAGCGATTGCGAAGGCGCGGGCGAGTTATTTCGCGTCAGCACGATTGATCCGGCAAAACCTCCGCAGACGCA
>JBDTXE010000021.1:0-14225 GCA_040006335.1 Verrucomicrobiota bacterium
TCCCGGCTACAAGCTAGCAGCCGCCTTATGTCCGCTGATGCCATCATTTCCGTGCACGATTTGCACAAATCCTACGGCGAGGTGGCGGCGGTGCGAGGGATCGATTTCGAGGTGGCGGCGGGGGAAGTGTTCGGGTTGTTGGGACCGAACGGCGCGGGCAAAACGACGACGGTGGAAATTCTGGAAGGCTTGCGCCCCCGCACCGGCGGGGAGGTGCGCGTGCTGGGCCTGGATCCGGACCGGCAGAAGAATGCGCTGAAAGATCGCATCGGGGTCTGCCTGCAGGCGACGAATCTCCCGGACAAGATGCGGGTGCAGGAAGCGCTCGAGCTTTTCGCCGCCTTCTACTCGCGCACGGTGGATGGGGACGCGCTCCTGCAACGCCTGCAGCTGGGCGATAAACGGCAGGCGGCCTACGCGACGCTGTCGGGCGGGCAGAAGCAGCGGCTGGCGATTGCGCTCGCCCTCATTAACGAACCACAGCTGCTTTTTCTCGATGAACCGACGACCGGGCTCGATCCGCAGGTGCGGCTGGAGATTCGCGATCTGCTGGAGGAGTTGCGCGCGGAAAAGCGCACCATCGTGATGACGACGCATTATATCGAGGAGGCGGAACGCTTGTGCGACCGGGTGGCGATCATCGACGCGGGCAAGATTATCGCGCTGGGGACGCCGCGGCAATTGCAGGAGAAAAGCGCGGAGCAAAGCCGGATCGAACTCCGGCTGACGCAGCCGTGGCAGGGCCAGGCGCTCCCGGAATTCACCGGCGCGCTCGAAAGCGCCTTCTCGACGGACGGGCGCGAGTTAAAGGTTCGCTCCTCGCAACCGGCTCGCACTCTGGTGGAACTTGTGAAATGGGTCGACGGGAAGGGTTACGAAATCGAAGACGTCCGGCTGCACCGGCCGACGCTGGAAGATGTCTTCATCGAGTTGACCGGAAAAAAACTAAGGGACTGATGAAAGCTTTTTTCGCCCTGCTCAAGATCGATCTGAAACTGGCGGCGCGGAACCGCGGGGTCCTATTTTTCAATTACCTTTTCCCGCTGCTTTTCTTCTTTGTCTTCGGGCAGGCTTTCAAGGCCCAGCAGGGCAGCGTGGTGCTGGTGGTGGTGACGATGGTGACGGTAATCGGCATTCTCGGGAATGGACTCTTTGGCGCGGGGATGCGCGCGGTGCAGGAACGCGAGGAGAACATTCTCCGGCGCTACAAGGTGACGCCGATCTCGCCGGTGCCGCTCCTGGCCGCTTCGATGGTCACCGGGGTGGTGATTTATCTGCCGAGCGTCATTCTCATGCTCCTGCTGGCCAATCGCGTTTACGGCATGCCGTTCCCGCCGAATCTGGTTTCGTTCTTCGCCTTCGTCTGCGTGGGCGCGGTCGCTTTCCGCGCCATCGGTTTGATCATCGCGGCGGTAGTGAACTCGACCCAGGAGGCGACCATCCTGACGCAATGCGTTTACATGCCGATGCTTTTTCTGAGCGGCGCCACTTTCCCGCTGAACATGCTGCCGAACTGGGCACAGGTGCTGACGCAGTTCATCCCGGCGACCTATCTGATGAGCGGGCTCTCCCGCATTCTGCAAGGAGGCGAATCGTTTTTGCAAAACTGGAAATCGGTCCTCGCGCTGGTGGTTGCGGCGCTGGTGGGGCTGACGGTGGCGACCAAGCTTTTCCGCTGGGAGAAGGAGGAGAAGCTCCGGCCCGCGGCCAAAATGTGGGTCGTGGCGGTGCTGCTGCCGTTTCTGCTCCTCGGCGCCTATCAAGCGTGGAGCAAGCAGGAACTAACGACATCTAAGATTCTCGATCGCAAAATGGAGCGCGGCCGCACCTGGCTCATCCAGAACGCGCGCATTGTCATCGGCGATGGGAAGGTGATCGAGTCCGGTTCGATTTTGATTCGGGACGGGAAAATCGCGGAAATTTTTAACGGCGGTGGGCCCAGTCCGGAATCGCGCAAAGCGCGCGCGCTCGATGCCGCGGGCAAGACCATCCTGCCGGGCCTGATCGACGTGCACGTGCATCTGGGTGCACCCGGCGGATTCTTTAGCGACACCGCACGCTACTCCGATCCCAAGAATGCGGAGCGGGAACTGGCGCAATATCTCTACTGCGGCGTGACCGCGGTGCGGAGTGTGGGCGATGCGCTCGATTCCATGCTGCGTTTGCGCCAGCTCTTCGGCAGCGGACAAGAGCTGGGCGCGGACCTTCTCTTTTGCGGTCCTCTTTTCACCGCCGAGGGCGGGCATGGGACGGAGTATTTCAAAAATTTGCCGGGACCGATCCGCGATCGCCTGATGGGACAATCAGTGCGGTTGCCGAAAACACCCGCGGAAGCGCGGCAGCAGGTGGACGATCTCGCGCGCCAGGGCGTCGACCTGATCAAGATCATCCTCGACGCGGGCGCGCCTAGTTATCCGTTCAATCGCCTGGACGTAAACATCGCGCACGCCATCGCCGAGGAGGCGCACGCGAAAAAATTGCCGGTGGCGGTTCACACCGGGAGCGCGCAGGACGTGGCGGACGCGATCGCCATTGGGGCAGATTCGATCGAGCACGGCTCGTTCAGCGAGGAGATTCCGGATGCGGCCTTCGCCGAGATGAAGGTGAAGCATATCGCGTACGATCCGACGCTGAGCGTGGCGGAGGGCTTCACCAATTTCGCCCGGGGGGACACCTCGTTACTCAAAGGCTCGCTCGTTCAGCAAGTGACCGCGAAAGATTTGCTCGCTGGGACCGAGAGCGCGGCGAAGAGCGATCAGTTCAAGCCATTGCGCGAAGGCATTGGCCGTTACCCGATATCTCTCGCGGTCGGGGCGAAGAACTTGGAGAAAGCGTGGCGCGCCGGCGTCACTTTGGTGACTGGCTCCGACGCCGGCAACTTTCTGGTCTTCCACGGGCCCACGGTGCAGCACGAGATTGAATTGTGGGTGGCCGCGGGCATCCCGGCGCCCGTCGCTCTGCAGGCGGCAACTCAGAATGGTGCGAAACTACTTGGAATCGACCAGCGGACCGGCACGGTCGAGCCGGGGAAGGAAGCGACTTTGCTGGTGGTGGACGGGAACCCTCTCCAGGATGCGAAAGCTCTCTCATCCGTCTCGACCGTATTCTTCAAGGGTGAACGCGTCGTGCGCAGCGACCTGTTTGACCAGAAGTAATTGGGACTGAATCGCTAGTAAAGGTCCGGGCCGGCCTGGGCCCTCCCCTGGCCGTCGCTGCCCCCGCTCCCTTAAACAGGGTGGTATAAAACACGCTGTATAAAAATACGTAAGATATAACTTAACGGGAATATACCACTACGCTTAGTCTTATTACATAATTAGCTATTACCTAGATATAACGAAACCTATGAAAATACTACCAGCGCGCCACCTACTCGTCTTGTTCGCCGGCGCACTAACCTTAACAGTCGCAACCGCTTCAGCCGTGGTGGGTGATCTGCTCGTCTCGCAAACGCCATTGATCGTAAGCGTGGCCGCCAACGGGACAACCACTCCCCTTTCCACCGGGACGCTTCTCCCCACCGGAGTTGCCTTCGATCGCTCCGGCAATCTCTTTGCCGCCGATGCCACGGCAAACGTGATCATCAAACTGACGCCGACTGGGACCCAGACGGTCTTCGTTTCCGCGGGCCTCAGCTCTCCGCGCGGCATCACGTTCGATTCGGCCGGCAATCTCTACGTGGCCGATTTCGGCACTAATTCGATCATCAAGATTACGCCAGGCGGCGTTCAAACAACCTTCGCCACCGGTTTGAACGGCCCGGAGGGCGTGGCTTTCGACGCGTTGGGTAACCTTTACGTCGCGGACTCAGGCGACAACACAGTGGTGAAACTGACACCCAGTGGAGCGGCCAGCGTCTTCGCCGCTGGTTTGTCCTCGCCCTACGGTCTCGCCTTCGATGCCAACGGCAATCTGTTCGTCTCGAACTCCGGCAACGACACTATCGCCAAAGTCTCCACTGACGGAACGGTCACACCATTCGTTTCCACCGGCTTAAACGTGCCCCATGGCATCGCCTTCGATGGCTCCGGTAATTTGCTCGTGGCTAACTCCGGCGACGGAACCGTCGTCAAAGTCTCGCCCACGGGGGCGGTGACTGCCGATGCATCAGGGTTGATCGCTCCGAAGTATCTGGCGTTGGCACCTTCGCTGCATCAACTCTACAACATCAGCACGCGCGGTTTTGTGCAAACAGGTAATCATGTCCTCATTGGCGGCTTTATTCTTAAGGGAGAGCCGCTGGGAGATTTGGGAGCCAGCACGGTGGTGATCCGCGCGATCGGGCCGGAACTATCGGGCTTCGGCATTACCGATCCGCTGCTCGACCCGGTGCTCGAACTGCATAACGCCAGCGGCCAGCTGATTGTCTCTAACGATAATTGGAAATCGAGTCAGCAGGCACAAATCCAGACGACCGGTCTCGCGCCCACCGACGATCGTGAAGCTGCGATCATGGCGACTTTGGCGGACGGCAACTACACCGCCGTTGTTCGTGGGAAGAATGGCACCATCGGCACGGCTCTCGTGGAAGTCTACAAGGTGCAATAGAGCCTGCGGGTTCCAGCTGTTTTGTGTGTCACCTCCGGCCGCCTTGCGCGACCGGAGGTGAATGCTTTTTTCGCGGAGTGGAGCCTCCAGGGATGGTGACTGCTCCTGCGCACCCGCAAAGAGGCGCTGCCACAAGAAGATCGAGGAGCGCGGTTGGCGCCTTGGTCGGAGATGACAAGCCGCATCAAGCTCCGTGCAGTTTCCTTTTATTAGGATACTCTCAGCGCAATGCCCGGCACCGCGCAGCGGCCGCTGAGGCGACAGTCGCCCCTGGTTCTCCCTCTTCACCCATTAAAGATAACGGGGCGACTACGCAGTTTCCTCGACAAATTACGATGAGTTTGCCCAAAGTCCGTTCGCCCAGAAGTGCGCTGACCTTGCGTTATGCCCTCATTGTCGCGCTGGCGCTCTCGATGCCCTCCCTGGTCTCCGCTTATGGCCCTCTCGGACATCAAATCGTCGGCGCGGTGGCGGATCAGAAACTCGCGGGAACCGTGGCAGGGAAGAAGGTCGGCCTCCTTCTCGGAGGCACGACCCTGGAGCGAGCATCGACCATCGCCGACGAAATCAAGGCATGGGATCAGAACGGAGCCGGCGACCTGACCGCTTACCCCCATTACCCCAAGACGCCGTGGATCGAGCAGCAACTACGTGAGTTTTGGCTGGCGAATGCCCCGGGCCCGCAGGCGAGCGACACTGCTCCTTCGCATCACTGGATGCATTACACGGATGTGCCGGTCTTCGCGCCTGAGACTTACCGCGAGGGAAAAATCGGGCGTGGCAACTGGGATATTGTCCACGCCATTCCGTATTGCATCGGCGTTTTGCGCGGAGAGATCACGGAGAAAAATCCGCGCAAGATCACTAAACTCGTGGCGCTGATTCTTCTGGCGCACCTTGTGGGCGATATTCATCAACCGCTGCACGTGGGCGCGGAATATTTCAGCGAAGCGGGAGAACCGACCGACGCTGATCACCTCCCCGATGCTCTGGCGGACGACGGGGGAAATACGCTCACGCTGGTGGAAAATGCGACCGCGGAACGACCGCGCCACTATTTCCACTCCTTTCACAGTTACTGGGATTCGGACACGGTGCGCAATCTCGTGATTGAAACACCGGACGAGCTGCCGAAGGAAAAACGGGACGCCGTTTATCAACCCGCCCGGGAAAAGTTAATCGCCGAGTTTTCCCGGATCGAGCCGGCGAAATGGCGCACTGAGGGCGACGCAAGCAAGTGGGCTGAGAAGTGGGCGGACGAAATCCTGCCGATCGCGCGCGAGGCCCATGCGCGCCTCCGTTTTGATCATGTCCATCGCGAGGAAAAGGATGGGCGCGCTTTCGCCCGCGGCCAGGCCCTGGAGCGGGAGACTGGTTATCTTGATTGGTCCACCGGGGTGGTGCGCGAGGAATTGCATAAGGCCGGCTGGCGTCTGGCCCGACTGCTGGAAGCATCCTTGCCGTAGCGGCAACGGAGTGCTTCTCCTCTATCCGTCGTTAGCCGGGACGCCTTTGCCTGCTTTGAATTCGAGTGCGCCCTTGGAGGCATCGACCTGAATGGTCTGGCCTTCGTGAAATTTTCCTTCGAGGAGATCGATGCTTAGCGGATTCAGGATCCCATTCTGGATCGCGCGCTTGAGCGGCCGCGCACCGTAAACCGGATCGTAACCGTCCCGCGCCAGGAACGCCTTGGCCGCGTCGCTCAGTTGCAGGGTAATTTTTTGCTGCGCCAGCCGTTTGCTCAATTGCTGCAGTTGAATTTCCACGATCTTTTTTAGATCGGCTTCCGTGAGCCGGTCGAAAATGATGATCTCGTCGACCCGGTTCAAAAACTCCGGGCGGAAGTGCGCACGCAACGCATCCATGACCAGACGCGTGCGCGCCGCGCCCGACTCTTCCCCGATGATGAATTGCGAGCCGATGTTTGAGGTCATGATGATGACCGTGTTCTTGAAGTCCACCGTCCTCCCCTGCCCGTCGGTGATCCGGCCATCGTCGAGCACTTGCAGGAGAACGTTGAAAACATCCGGATGCGCTTTCTCGATCTCATCAAAGAGCACGACCGAGTAAGGTTTGCGCCGCACCGCCTCCGATAACTGGCCGCCTTCCTCGTAACCGACGTATCCGGGCGGAGCGCCGATCAAACGCGCGACGGTGTGCTTCTCCATGTACTCGCTCATGTCGATCCGAATCATGGCGCTCTCATCGTCGAAGAGAAATTCCGCCAGCGCGCGCGAAAGCTCTGTCTTCCCGACACCGGTCGGTCCGAGAAAGATGAAAGAACCGATCGGTCGATTAGGATCCTGCAGGCCGGCCCGGGCGCGTCGCACCGCGTTCGAGACTGCCTTGATCGCGGCGTCCTGCCCAACGACGCGCTGGTGGAGATGTTCCTCCAAGCGGACCAGCTTCGCCCGTTCGCCTTCCTGCAGGCGCGAAACCGGAATGCCCGTCCAACTGGCGACAATTTGCGCGATATCTTCCCCCGTCACTTCTTCGCGCAAGAGCCGCCGCCGGGGCGGTTCCTTGCCCGCAGCCCTGCCGGCCGTTTCGCCGGAGGCTTCCGACGCCTCCTGCAATTTCCTCTCCAGGTCTGGAATTCGCCCGTACTGAAGCTCGCTCGCTTTGGCCAACTCGCCCCGGCGCTGCGTGCGCTCGAGTTCGGTCCGCGCTTGCTCCAATTCTTCTTTTACCTTGGCCTGCGCCCCGATCTCCGCCTTTTCCATTTGCCATTCGGCTTTGAGCGCGCTCGATTTTTCTTTCAACCCCGCGAGCTCTTTCTCGAGCTTCTGCAAGCGCTCCTTACTCGCGGCATCTTTTTCTTTTTTCAGCGCCTGACGCTCCATTTCATGCTGCATGATCTCGCGCTCGATCACGTCGATTTCCGTGGGCATGGAATCGAGTTCGATCTTGAGGCGCGAAGCCGCCTCGTCCATCAGATCGACCGCCTTATCCGGGAGAAATCGATCGCTGATATAGCGATGTGAGAGCAGGGCCGCTGCCACCAGCGCCGCGTCCTGAATGCGCACCCCGTGATGCACTTCGTAGCGCTCCTTCAGGCCCCGCAAAATCGCGATCGTGTCTTCCACCGTCGGCTCCGCCACGATGACCGGTTGGAAGCGACGCTCCAGCGCGGCGTCTTTCTCGATGTATTTGCGATACTCATTCAGGGTAGTAGCGCCGATCGTGCGCAACTCACCACGCGCCAATTGGGGCTTGAGCATGTTCGACGCATCGACCGCGCCTTCACTCGCCCCCGCGCCGACGATGGTGTGCAATTCATCGATGAAGAGGATGATCTCGCCCTGCGAGTCGGTCACTTCCTTGAGGAACGCTTTCAGTCGATCTTCGAATTCACCGCGGAATTTCGCCCCCGCGATCATCGAGCCGATATCCATCGCCACCACCCGCTTATTCTTTAACGAATCCGGGACATCGCCGGAGATGATGCGCCGGGCCAGCCCCTCAACGATGGCGGTTTTGCCCACGCCGGGCTCGCCGATCAACACCGGATTGTTCTTCGTCCGGCGCGAGAGCACCTGCATGACTCGCCGAATTTCGTTATCGCGCCCGATCACGGGATCGATTTTTCCCCGGCGCGCCATCTGGGTGAGATCGCGTCCATATTTCTCCAGCGTCTGATATTTCCCTTCCGGATTCTGATCGGTGACTCGCTGGGAGCCGCGCACCTGTTGCAAGGCCTGCATCAGCTTGTCGCGCGAAAGGCCCAGGTCTTTGAGCGCCCGTGCGGCCGGGTTTGTTTCGCTGGCGAGTGCGAGCAGGTAGTGTTCTCCGCTCAGATACTCATCGCGCAGCTTGCTCATTTCCTGCTCGGCGGCGTCGAGCGTACGCCGTAAATCGTTAGACATCCGCGGTTCGCTGACCGCGCCGCTCACCTTGGTGCGACGTGCCAGATCCCCTTCCAGGCGGGCACGCAACGCCTCCGATCCCACCCCAATCTTTTCCAGAAGTGGCCGGACCACGCCTTCGCTTTGCTCGAGCAAGGCGAGCAGGAAATGCTCGGTGCCAATTTCGGAGCTCTGGCCTTTCGCGGCCAAGTCCTGCGCGGCTTGCAAGGCCTCCTGCATCTTTTGCGTAAATCGATCGATCCGCATGCTCCGAATATTACAAACTATCGCGCCGGCGCGACCGTTCAGATTTTATCACCCCGGCCCAGAGGGCATCGGGCGGGGGCGAGAAGGCGAAAGTAATGGACGCCCGCCTTTTCTTCCGGCAAGGTGCCGCGCAATTCCATGGCAAAAGACACGCAGAAAGCTCTTCTCATTATCGGCGCCGCGTTGGTGGTGTTGGTAGTTCTTTTATTCTGGGCGAATTACCTTCGTCCGCACGCTTACTAAGGTTGCCGAGGAGGGCGGCGCGTTGCCACACGCGCCCGCCGCGCGTATCAGTCTCTTTCGATGAGTTCCGATTCGACAGCCACACGGCGCGGTATGCTCCGGCTCTTACGCGCCGGACCTTTCCGCCGCTACATTATCGGCTCAGCCATCTCGGATACCGGCACCTGGATGCAGGTGATGGCGCAGGGATTCGTCATGAGCACCCTGACCGATCGCAACCTGCTCGTGGGTCTTATTGGGTTGGCCGCAGGCCTGCCTAGTCTGGCCTTGACGATGATCGGCGGCTCCGTGGCCGATCGTTATGACAAGCGGAAAATTTTGATCGCGACGCAGATCGTGCAAAGCATTCTCGCCATCACTCTGGGAGTTCTTGTGCTCACAGGTCACGTCCAGATCTGGCACATCGTCATCCTGGCAGCGTGTCTGGGTGTTTGCATCGCTTTCGAAATGCCGGCGTTGAACGCTCTCGTTCCCGAGCTGGTGAAGAAGGATGAAATTGCGACCGCGATCGCCCTGGATCGGTCGGTCTTCCACGGTTCGCGTTTGCTCGGTCCCTCGCTCGCCGGTTTTTTGATCAGCGTCTGGGGGAGGGCTTCGGCCTTTTTCTGCAACGCTGTTTCATTTTTTGCTCTCGTTATTTCCCTCGTCACCCTCCCACCGCGGGTGCAGGGGAGCGCGGAGGAGGAGGCGGAACGCTCCAGCGGATTCATGGAAGGGTTGCGGTATGTGCGCAAAGACAAAGTCATCCTTTACCTGATCGTGCTGATCGCTTCGGTGACGCTTTTTGTTTATCCCGTCGTCGGTGTCATGCTGCCGCTTTACGTCAAAAACGTTCTTCATCTTGGCCCGCAGCAACTCGGTTTTCTGATGGGTTTTTCCGGCACCGGCTCACTGCTGGGAGCGCTTGGTCTGCTGAGTATTCCGCGAAAGCATCGCTTTGCTTTTATGACCGGGGGAGTGTTCACGGTGGCGGCGGCGTTGTTTTGCCTTGGCCGTTTTAATAGCTTCCTTCTGACCGCTTCCGCCATGGGCATTCTCGCCATCGGATTATCGCTGAATTTCGGTCTGGCGAATACGATCGTGCAGGAGCGCGCTCCGGCGCCTTTACGCGGGCGAATTTCCGCCGTTTTCGGCTTGAGCTTTTTTGGTCTGATGCCGCTGGCCGGTCTGGGTATTCCGGCCTTAGCCGATTTGATTGGCACCCGCCTCACTCTCAGTGTTTCCGCGATCGCTTTCGCGGCAATCGGGGCGACGGTTTTGCATCTCGCGGGTCGTCGCGGCTGCGAGGAAGCTCTCGCCGCGGAGGTGCCGCACCCGGTGAAGACCCGGCCCGTGCCGGAGGCAGCACCCGTCGGGTAAGACCGGGGCGATGATCGCCTTCTCCACCTCTTGGAATTCGCATCGTCATACCGCCGGAGACGAAATGCTCCGGGAAATTCAGGAACTCGGCTTCGAGCTGGTGGAACTCGGTCATGGTATTCGCATCTCGTTAGTTCCGGGAATTCAAAGAATGGCTGAAACTGGTAAAGTCCGCTTTAGCAGCCTGCACAATTTCTGCCCGCTCCCGGTGGAAGTGCTGACGGCGTCTCCGGACTGCTACCAGTTTTCCACGCCGGAACGGCCCGAGCGCGACCGGGCGGTGCGGCAGACCCTGCAAACGATCGATTTTGCGGCCAACCTTGGGGCGCCCGCGGTGGTCCTGCACTGCGGGTCGGTCAGAATGAATCCGATTACAGATGAGCTGGTCGCGCTGGCGCAGAAAGGCGAACTCCTCTCGCGAGGTTACGTGCGGCGGAAGCTCGCGGCGGTGCGGCGGCGTGAGCAGAGGGCTCCGGCGCATCTCGAGCGTGTCCGGGAATGTCTGCAACCGATCGTGGCGCGCGCGGCAGAAAAAAATATTCAGCTGGGCATCGAAGGGCGCCGCGGTTACGAAGAGATCCCGTCGGAGCGCGAGCTGCCCCAGTTGCTTGATGAGATCGCGGCGACACACGTGGGTTATTGGCACGATATGGGTCATATTCAGGTCAAAGAGAATCTCGGTTTTCTCGATCACGCCGAGTGGCTGCGCCTCATCGGGCCGCGCGCCATCGGCTGTCACATGCAGGATGTAAAGTGGCCGGCGCAGGATCATCAGGCCCCTTTTCTGGGTGAGATGAAAGACCTCGCGGGACTGACTCGTCTGCTGCCGGAGAGTTGTCAGATGGTGTGGGAACTTAGCCCGCGCCGAACGCGCGAGGAGATCCTGCAGGCGCGCGCGCTTTGGCAGCAGCATTTCGACGAATGAGAAAAATCCTGCTGAGCACGCTTCAGATCGCCGTCACGATCGCCCTGCTTTTCTGGGTTTTTCACGACCCGGCGCAACGGGCAAAAATGGCGCTGGCCCTGCGCACCGCCGACTATCGCTGGATCGGCGCGGGTATTCTTTCTTATGTGCTGGTGGAGCTGGCGGCGATTATTCGCTGGCACATTTTATTGCGGGTCCAAAAGATCGAACTTGGACTACCGCGCGTGTCCGCCTTGTTCATGATCGGGATGTTTTTCAATCAATTCCTCCCCGGCGGAACGGGCGGTGATATCGTTAAAAGCTATCTCCTGCTCAAGGAGACGGCTGAGAACAAGGCCGGTGCTCTCCTCGCCGTCGTCTTTGATCGATTGATTGGTCTCGTGGCGCTGGTTTGCATCACCGCCGCGCTCGTTTTGCTTCGCTTTCACTGGCTCTCGCAGACGCCGGAAACACGTCACTTACTCTGGCTCCTTCTTTTTCTCCTCGGCACCTCCATCACCGGTCTGCTCGCCAGTTTTATCGTCAGCGGCTTTAATCTGTTTCACTTGCTCCCTTCGCACTTTCCCGGTCGCGAAAAACTAATCGAGATTTCGGCCGCGTATCACCTTTACGCGCACCACTGGATCGCGACCGCCGCGGCCTTCGTTGCCTCGCTGGTCGCACACCTCGCCACTTTCAGCATGTTTCTTTGCGTGGCCTACGGTTTCGGCGCGGCGGTTTCGGTAATCGACTTTTTCGCCATCCTCCCGATCGAGCGCACCATTACCGCCCTGCCGATCAGCTTTGGCGGCCTCGGCCTCAGAGAACAGCTTCTCCAGGTATTGTTGCATAATCTTTGCGGCGTGCCCGTGGCGGTAGCGAAACTGATTGGCACGATGGGCTTCCTCATCATCCTTCTCTGCGCCATGCCAGGTGGACTAGTCTATCTGTTCTACAAGCCCAGCGGCGCTATCGGGCACGTTCGCCTGCGCGAGATGGAGAAAGACGTCTCCGATCTTGAGCGAGAAATCGGTCGCAGTGAGTAAAAAAAAGTCCCCGTCGAAGAAGAGCGCGGCCGAGCCGGGCCCGCGGCGCATCCGGAAAACGGTGCGACCCTACGTGGCGGTGACTTTTGCCATGACCGTCGATGGCAAAATTACCACCAGAAATCTCAGTGCGATCGACTTCACCTCCCGGGAAGACAAATCGCATCTGATTCGCCAGCGCGCGCTGGGGGACGCAGTCCTTATCGGTCACAGCACCCTGAAGAAAGATAACGTTCGCCTGAGCATCGGCCGGCCGGAGTTGCGGGCGGAACGGCTGGCCCGTGGTCAGTCTGAGTACCCGTTGCGCGTCATTGTCTCAAACGAGGGCCGCATCGATCCGGCCCTCAACGTCTTCCAGACTGATTTCGCCCCGATCATCATTTTCTCGACCGTGAATATGCCGATAAAGGTGCAGAAGAAGCTGCGCGAGAAAGCGATTCTACATCTGAGCGAAACTTCCACAGTCGATTTGCGCTGGATGCTACTTCAGCTACGGCGCGAGTATGGGGTGAAAAGGGTGGCGTGCGAGGGCGGTGCCGCACTTTTCCGCTCCCTCCTCAAACTGAAACTTGTCGATCAGCTCAATCTTACTCTCGCCCCTCTGCTGTTTGGTGGAGCGAAGGCGCCGACTCTCACCGGCACGGGATTTGGTTTCCTTCCGCGAACGATTCGATGCTCACTGCAGGAGATGAAAGTGATCGGCGACGAATGCTTCCTTACCTACACCTTACACTGGTAGACAAACGTAAAAAAAGCGGATCGGAAAACCCAACTCGTGCGCTGAGTTCCACAAACCATCTGCCGGGTCGAAATGCTCGAGCTCCCGCTGCTGTCATCCTGAGTCGCGCAGACGACGCTTTGGGACCGAGCAAGGTGGCTTCAAGTTATTCCAGCTGCTACTGGAGCAGCATCTATCTGAGACGCCGCCCTCGCGCCGCAGTTGCTTTTTACCAAGGTGCGTGATGATTGCGACCTCCGCTCGATCCCATATGGTGTAGCCGCCCCTCATGCACAAAAGTAACTCCATCGTCATGCATGCACCGCGTGAGGAAATTTTTGAGACGGCGGCCAACCTCGAACTTTGGCCCAAGATTTTGCCACATTACCGTTACATTCGATATCTGGAACGGTCGCCCCAGCGTAATCTGGTGGTGATGGCAGCCACTCGCTCCGGTATCCCGATCAGCTGGACTTCAGAGGAGGTCATCGACCGCGAACGGTACGAAGTTCGCTTTCATCACCTGAAAGCCTTTACCAAGGGGATGCGGGTGGTCTGGACGTTCGAGGAGACACCGGCCGGCGTGCGGGTGCAGATCGCGCATGACCTTCATTTCCGCGTGGCTCCCCTAGCCCCGATCGCCGATCCGATTATCGGCACTTTTTTTATCCACCATGTTGCGACTCAGACGCTGCAATGCATGAAGGCTTATCTGGAGAAGCGAAGGTAACTAATGAAGGCCGGGGCGAAGGGGGAGCGGCGAAGGTGCGTGATCACCGGGTTGGGTCCCATTACCTGCATCGGGACAGGGCGAGAGAGTTTCTGGAATGGAATCCTAAAAGAGCGCAGCGGGATCGGGCGAGTGGCGGCTTTCGACACTTCTCTTTTCAACGCCCATTGCGCTGGCGAAATCACCGACTGGAAACCGGAAGAATATTTCCCGCCGCATCGACTCAAGCGTCTCGACCGTTACGCGCAATTTGCGGTCGCCTCCGCCAAACTCGCGCTCGATGACGCCGGGCTCCCCTACTCGCGCGAAGCGCCGCAGCCGCGGGTGGGAGTCAGCTTCGGCACGGCACTTGGCGGCATTGCCAATGCCGAGTATCAGCATGGCTATTTCCTAAAAAAAGGCGCTCGCGGGGTCAATCCGACGTTGGCTCTACAGGTTTTTGGAGGTTCCGCCCATTCCAATATCGCGATCGAATTCGGGTTTCGCGGCGTGGGCACGACGAACTCCAATAGCTGCGCCAGCGGCACGGTCGCAGTGGGTGAAGCCATGCGTTATATCCGCGACG
>JBDTXE010000022.1:0-13865 GCA_040006335.1 Verrucomicrobiota bacterium
GAGTCGTTTCGTGACAAGGTGCTCCGCAAAGCGGGCGAGAGCATCGAGATGAAGGGAAAGTTTTTCGGCCAGTATGCCGATCAGATCGATGCGCTCAGCCGTGAAATGGCGACACGTTTTGCCCGCGGGAACAAGCTTCTCACCATGGGCAACGGTGGCAGTCTGTGTGACGCGCTCCATTTCGCCGTCGAGTTTACGCATCCGATCATCGAGAAACGCGCGGCCTTCCCCGCGATTTCACTCATGACCGACATCGCGACGATGACGGCGATCGGGAACGATGCTGATTTTTCGCGCGTGTTTGTCGACCAACTGCGACTCCTCGGGCAACCGGGCGACATGCTGCTGGCGGTAAGTACGAGCGGGAAATCGCCAAACCTGATTTATGCGCTGGAAGAAGCGCGTCGGCGCGAGTTGCTCACGATCGCATGGTCGGGCAAAGACGGTGGCCGTTTTCCAGAACTGGCGGATTACACTTTTATCGTGCCTTCGTTCAGCATCCATCGCATCCAGGAAGTGCACGCCACCCTCGTCCACGTCCTCTGGGATTTGATCCACATTGCCGCTGGAGCCGAGGACGTGATCTGAGACGGTGGTGCGTTTTCGGCGGCCGCCTTCTCCGTTTCGTTTCCCTCATTGATTCGAGCTTCGTTCTTCGACTTCCGTCATTAAGTTAAGCCCGTGGACGAGCCCTCCCTTCTGACCGCTTCCTGTCCGATTCCGATTACGAATTACAGCGAGATCGTTCTCGCGCATGGGAGCGGCGGGAAAGTGAGTCATCAGTTGATGGAGAAAATGGTGCTGCCGCAATTTCGCAACGACTTGCTCGACCCCTTGCACGATGGCGCCATCCTTTCGTTCGGTGGTCAGCGCGTCGCCTTCAGCACCGACTCCTACGTGGTGAATCCAATTTTCTTTCCCGGGGGCGACATCGGAAAGCTCGCTGTGCACGGCACCGTCAACGACCTCGCCATGTGCGGGGCGCGTCCGCTCTACCTCTCGTGCGCTTTCATCCTCGAGGAAGGGACCCCGCTGGAAGAATTCTGGCGCGTGGTGCAATCGATGCGCGAAGCAGCCGAGGCGGCCGGGGTCAAGCTCGTCACGGGCGATACCAAGGTGGTTGATCGTGGCAAGGCCGATAAAATTTTCATCAACACTTCCGGTCTCGGCGTCATTCCAGAAGGAATCAACATCAGTCCGCAACGTGCGCGAGTCGGGGACAAGATCATTATGAGCGGTGCGATGGCCGCGCACGGGATTGCGATCATGTCGGTGCGCGAAGGACTGGAATTCGAGAGCGAAATCGCAAGCGATACCGCGCCGTTGCATGGTTTAGTCGAGTCCATCCTCGCCGCCTGTCCGGACGTGCATGTATTGCGGGATCCCACGCGCGGGGGAGTGACAAGTGCGCTCACGGAAATTGCTCAAAGCGCGAGGGTGGGGATGCTGCTGGACGAGGCCTCCATTCCCATCAGCGAAGATGTGAAGGGAGCGTGCGAAATTCTCGGGCTCGATCCCCTTTACGTCGCGAACGAAGGAAAATTACTCGTGCTGGTGGCGGAACAGGATGCCGCCGCGGTTTTGACAGCGATGCAATCACATCCGTTTGGACGCGAAGCGGCCGTGATCGGTCAGGTGGTCGCGGATCATCCGGGATTCGTCATGATGAAAACGCGCGTAGGTGGCACCCGCGTCGTCGATATGCTCTCGGGCGAACAGCTCCCACGAATTTGCTAGCAGAGACCGGGCGTCGCCGGGTGCGCGAGGCGACGATCCGTTACTCACTGGCGCTGGTTCGACGGAGAAGTCCTTCTCATGCAATCCCTTTTCGTCTAAGTCTGTTCCGGGCCACCGAAGAAAAAAGCGCATCCAATTTGAGATCGGCCCCGCGACAGGATAAGACCATGCAAGGGTGGGGCCGATTCCGACTTGAAATGCATTACGTTTCAGAATTCCGATAACGCTGTCGCCGGGCGATCGATCACACCCACATGTTAGCCAAGTCATCGCGTGCCCGAATCGGCGCAGTAAATTTGAGAGCTGCGCGTTCCAAGAGCCCGGAGCAGCCCCTGCGCGCGGAGCTCTTCGGGGTCGAGCAACTTGCGCGTCACGCCCGGACAATCGCCGCCCAGCATCAGCTGGTGGAAGGACGCGCCCCGGCGCGTTTGATCGCCCGGTTGGACGGAAATGAGAAGACTCTGCGCGCCTTCAATCGCGCCACGCTGGCGGTCGATCTCAGCCGGCGCGTAACTCCGGCGGCGGAGTGGCTTCTCGATAACTTTTATTTAATCGAAGAACAGATTCAACTGGTCCGGCGACATCTGCCCGAGCAATACAGCCGCGAATTGCCGCGCGTGAAGAATGGCGCGTCCACCGGTCGGTTGCGGGTTTACGATATTATTCTGGAACTGATTGCGCACGTCGATGCGCAAGTGGATACCGATTCGCTCAGCGCTTTCGTCGCTGCCTATCAAACGGTCGTGCCGCTGAAGCTGGGCGAACTCTGGGCCATCCCGATCATGCTGCGCCTGGCATTGATCGAGAATCTCGCCCGTATCACCACTGGCTTGGCGCAGGGGCGGCGCGATCGGAACCTGGCCAACAACTGGGTGGAGCGCCTCCAGGCGATGGCCGAAAAAAATCCGTCCCGCATCGTCATTGTCGTCGCTGATATGGCGAAGGCTGATCCGCCGCTTTCGACCTCTTTCGTGGCGGAGTTTTGCCAGCGTCTCTCCCGTTTAAATCCGGTCCTGCATCTCGCCCGCGGGTGGCTGGAGCAGCGCACGCTCGAGCAGGGTCTCTCGGTCGAGCAGTTGATTCATCAGGAAAGCCAAAGTCAGGCGTCCGATCAGGTGTCGGTCAGCCACAGTATTGCGAGCTTGCGGCTGCTCAGCGCGATTGATTGGAAGGAGTTTGTCGAAACCCTCAGCCTGGTCGAGCAGACCCTGCGCGGGGAGCCGGCCGACGTTTATGGCGACATGGATTTTGCGACGCGGGATTGCTATCGCCATATCGTCGAACGTCTCGCCCGCCGGAGCACTCTTTCGGAGATTGAGGTCGCACAAAAAGCGGTCGCGTTGGCGCAGGAAAGCGCGCAAGAGCGAAACCGGGAGGATCGGACGGCTCATGTCGGTTTCTATTTAATCGATAAAGGATTTCCGATGTTGGAGCGCGGTGTCTCCGCGCGCTGGCGTGCGAAAGGGCTCCTGCAGCGATGGATTCGGAGCGTTCCGTTCACCTTTTACGTCGGCGGAATTTTTCTCTTCACCTTGCTGGTGACTTGGGAATTTGTGCACGAGGCCGGGAAGCGAGGAATAGCCGGATGGCTGCTCGGCTTGCTTGCCCTCGCCTTTGCCGTCGGGGTGAGTCAACTGGCGGTGACGCTGTGGAATTGGCTGGCCACGCTCCTGCTTAAACCGCAAACGCTTCCTCGACTCGATTACTCGATCGCGGGTATTGCGCCGGAGAGCCGTGGCGCCGTCGTCATCCCCACGATCCTGAGCAACGCCCAGAACGTCGATGATCTTCTGCAGACGCTCGAGATCCATCACCTGGCCAATCGCGACCCGCATCTCCATTTCGCTCTTCTGACCGACTGGCCGGATGCGGCGGAGGAGACTTTGCCAGGAGATGCGCCGCTTTTGGAGCGCGCGCAGAAGGGCATCGAGCGATTGAATCGCCGATACGCGGGCGGTCGAAATGATCTCTTCTTCCTCTTTCACCGCCCCCGGCGCTGGAATGCCAGCGAGGGCGTTTGGATGGGCTACGAGCGGAAGCGCGGGAAACTCATGCAGTTTAACGCCTTCCTGCGGGGCGAATGCGCGGATTGTTTCGTCGCAGTCGTCGGCGAGCAGTCGATTCTGCGTGAAATCAGATACGTCGTGACCCTCGACAGCGACACGCAATTGCCGCGGGAGGCAGCCGGTCAACTCATTGGCACGATGGCGCACCCCTTGAACCGGCCGCAGTTCGACCCCAAGAGCGGGATGGTGGTCGATGGCTATAGCCTGCTGCAACCGCGGGTGGACGTAAGCCTGCCGACCGCGGATCGTTCACGTTTCGTTAAACTGCATGCGGGAGACGTCGGGATCGATCCCTACACCCGCGCCGTTTCGGACGTCTATCAGGATCTGTTCGACGAAGGCTCTTTCATTGGCAAAGGAGTTTACGACGTGGACGCGTTCGAGCGCGCCCTGGCGGGACGGTTCCCGGAAAATCGGATTCTGAGTCACGATCTACTGGAATCGGTTTACGCGCGCTGCGGCCTGGTGAGCGATGTAAAATTCTACGAAGACTATCCGTCTCGCTACGCGATCGACACCATGCGGCGGCATCGCTGGATCCGCGGTGATTGGCAGATCCTGCCCTGGCTTTTCCCGAACGTGACCGGGGAGGAAGGGAAGAAGATTTGGAACCCGATCTCAGCGCTGTCGTGGTGGAAGATTTTCGACAACCTCCGCCGCAGCCTCGCGCCGATCGCGCTGCTTTTGTTTTTTCTAGCCAGCTGGTTGCTGGCTCCGCGGCTCGGTCGGTGGGCTAGCGTTGCTTTGCTCGGCATGGTTGCGCTTCCTGGTTTGCTGCAGCTGGCGCTGGAAGTTTTGCGCAAGCCAGAACAGCTGCCGTGGTCACTCCATTTGCGCACGGCTTTCATGTCGGCCCAGCGCACTTTCGCCCAGCTTGGGCTCAATCTGGCGTTTTTGCCGAACGACGCCTTTCTCAGTTTAACGGCCATCGGACGGACGCTATGGCGAGTATGCGTTACGAAACGACACTTGCTCGAATGGGTTACCTCGAGTGAGGCGGCGCGTCGCACTCATACCAGTCTTGCCAGCTCTTACGCGGCGATGTGGTTCGCCCCCTTCATCGCTCTCACCAGCGGGAGCGCGCTCGCTCTGCGGCAGCCAGCGGGTTGGGGACTGGCGCTTCCTTTTTTGGCTCTCTGGCTGGTGGCACCGGGGCTAGCGTGGTGGATCAGCCTGCCTACCGAGCAGCTGGCTCCGCATCTTAGCGCCGAGCAGCTAGCCCTCCTGCGTCGCATTGCGCGCAAGACCTGGCACTTCTTCGAGACCTTTGTTACCGCCCAGGAAAACTGGCTGCCGCCAGATAATTTGCAGGAGACGCCGGTGCCCACGATTGCGGCCCGGACGTCGCCGACCAATATCGGCTTATCCCTGCTGGCTAATCTGGCCGCGCGCGATTTTGGCTATATATCGTTAGGACGATTGCTCGCCCGGACCCAGGCCACGGTCGGGACCCTCAACCGCCTGGAGCGTCACCGCGGACATTTCTACAACTGGTATGAAACCCGCACCCTGCGGCCGCTGCTCCCGCTGTATGTTTCCAGCGTCGATAGCGGAAATTTCGCCGGCCATCTGCTCACCCTCGGCTGCGGGCTGCGCGGCCTGGCCGAGGATAAAATTCTCGATCCTCAAGTCTTTGCTGGTTTGCGCGATACGCTTGCGCTGGCGCAACCCTCGGGCGGAAAGGCAAACGGTGTTTTTTCCCAACTCGATGCCGAACTGGCGCAGTCGCCGCCCGATCTTCGAGCCGCGACCGCGCAGCTCGAGCGTGCGCTGGAGAAATCGACCAGGCTCGCTGCGGCGCCGGAAACGCGCAGTGAAGAAGCGAGGGCTTGGGCGCAAATGTTGCAGCGGAGTTGCGTGGAGCATTTGGAGGAACTGCGTTTTCACGCGCCCTGGCTGCAGGATGAAGGTCTTGCGATCGAAGTAGCAAAACGCCATCCGGGTCCTTCGCTGCGAGAGATTGCTCAGTTTGATCAACTCGCGGCGGAAGTTTCAAATGGGGAGCTGCTGCGCGAGGCCAGTAAACGCGCTCGCGAGCGGATTCGCGCCCTGGATGCGCTGGCAAGTCAATGTGACGACCTGGCCGGGATGGATTTCACTTTCCTGTTCGACAAGGCGCGCAATCTCTTCTCCATCGGATTCAACGTCACCGAAGGGCGACGCGACCTGAGTTTCTACGATTTGCTTGCCTCCGAGGCGCGACTCTGCAGTTACCTCGCCATCGCCCAGGGCCAGGTGGCGCAGGACCATTGGTTTGCCCTGGGGCGCTTACTCGTCGCGCCGGGTGGCGAGCCGATCCTGGTTTCGTGGAGCGGGTCCATGTTTGAATACTTGATGCCGCTCCTGGTGATGCCGACTTATCAGGGAACTTTGCTTGATCGCGCCTGCCGGGCGGCCGTCCAATTGCAAATCGAGTATGGGAAATCGCGTGATGTCCCCTGGGGGATATCGGAGTCGGGATATAATCAGGGGGACATTCAGCAGACCTACCAGTATCGCGCCTTTGGCGTGCCGGGCCTGGGGTTGAAGCGCGGGCTGGCGGAAGATCTCGTCATTGCGCCCTATGCGACGGTCATGGCCCTGATGGTGGCGCCTCAGGCCGCGTGCGAGAATCTGCAGCGCTTAACAAAAGATGGCCGGGAGGGCGAATTCGGTTTTTACGAAGCGGTCGATTACACGCCCTCGCGCCTGCCGCCGGATGAAACCAGCGCCACTGTCCAGTCCTACATGGCGCATCATCAGGGAATGAGCCTGCTCGCTCTCGTTTCCCTGCTGCGGGATTCGCCCATGCAGCGCCGGTTTATGTCGCGGCCTCTTTTACGCGCGGCCGATCTGCTCTTGCAGGAGCGCCTGCCGAAGGCGGAGATCAGCGTGCTGCCGGAAGATCTTGAGCTGGAGGAAACGCGCCCGCGCTTGAGCGAGGGGGAGAATGTCATGCGCGTCTTTAAGAGTCCCACCTCGCGCACGCCCGAGATTCATCTCTTATCAAACGGTCGTTATCACGTCGCCATCAGCAACGCCGGCGCCGGCTACAGCCGCTGGCGCGATCTGGCCGTGACGCGATGGCGCGAGGATGCGACCTGCGATTGCTGGGGAAGCTTTCTTTATCTGCGCGATGTGGGCAGCGGCGAATTTTGGTCGGCCGCGTTCCAGCCCACCCTGCGCGCCACCAAAAATTACGAAGCGATTTTCACGCAGGCCCGCGCCGAATTTCGTCAGCGCTACGGCAGCTTGGAAATGCACACGGAGTTGAGCGTTTCGCCGGAAGACGACGTGGAATTGCGCCGCGTCACGCTGACAAATCATTCGTCGAGTGCGCGAACGATCGAGCTAACGAGCTATGCGGAGGTGGTTCTGGCGACGCAGGCGGCGGACGAAGCGCACCCGGCCTTCAGCAATCTTTTCGTTCAAACGGAGTTTTTGCCGGAGGCCTCCGCCATTCTCTGCACGCGGCGGGCGCGCACGGCCGAAGAAAAACCGCCTTGGCTCCTGCACCTCGTAGTCGGCCAGGGAGGTTCTCAGAGCGCCGCGTCCTGCGAGACCGACCGCGCTCGCTTTGTCGGCCGTAACGGAAGTCTAGCGAACCCGGCGGTGATGCAGAAAGTTGCGCCGCTCTCAAACAGCGCCGGTTCGGTCCTTGATCCGATCATTGCTTTGCGGCGCACCGTTACCTTGCAGCCGGACGAAATTGCCGTCCTCGATTTCGTCATCGGCATGGCGGAAGACCGCGCCGGTGCGGACGCGCTCCTGGAAAAATATCAGCACTTCCGGATGGCGGATCGCGCCTTCGATCTCGCCTGGACGCACAGCCAGGTCATTCTCCGGCAGCTCAACGCCACCGAAGCCGAGGCGCAAATTTACGCGCGCTTAGCTGGCGCCATTATCTATGCGGATCCCGCCCGGCGCGCGACCTCCCGCATCCTGCTGGAGAACCGGCGGGGGCAGAGCGTGCTCTGGACCTATGGCATTTCAGGCGATTCGCCCATCGTGCTGCTGCGCATTACCGACCTCGAAAATGTCGAGCTGGTTCGCCAACTGGTGCAGGCGCATTCCTATTGGCGCGCCAAAGGTCTCACGGTCGAGCTGGTCATTTTGAATGAAGATGTCTCATTGTATCGGCAGAATCTGCAGGACCAGATCACATCGCTGGTCTCCGCCGGGAGCGAAGCGCAGATGCTCGATAAGCCCGGCGGCATTTTCGTTCGTCGCCTCGAGCAAATGCCGAACGACGATCGCGTTCTCCTGCAATCCGTGGCCCGCATCGTTCTCGATGATGAGCACGGCTCGTTGCTGGAGCAACTCGAACAGCGCAGCGTCCTGGAGCCACTGGTGCCCGCCTTCAGCCCCACACGCGCGCTGCTGGTGGAGAATCCTTCACCACCGCCGGCGCGCGACCTGATTTTCCGCAATGGTCTCGGTGGCTTTACGCCCGACGGCCACGAATATGTCATCACTCTCTGGCCGGGTCAGGTCACACCCGCGCCGTGGGTCAACGTCCTGGCGAACCCTTCCTTTGGCACCGTCGTTTCGGAAAACGGCGGAGCTTACACCTGGTTTGAAAACGCGCACGAGTTCAGGCTCACGCCCTGGCACAACGACCCGGTGCGTGATCTCACCGGCGAAGCGTTTTACATCCGCGACGAAGAAACCGGTCAGGTCTGGTCACCCACTCCCGGTCCCGCTGCCGGCGCGACCGCTTACGTCATCCGCCACGGCTTTGGTTACACAGTCTTTGAGCACACCGAGCACGGCATCGTTTCTGAATTGTGGGTTTACGTCGCGATGGATGCGCCGGTAAAATTCGCGGTCTTCAAATTGCGCAATATCTCCGGGAGTCCGCGTCGCCTTTCCGTGATCGGTTATTACGAATGGGTCCTGGGCGATTTGCGGCATAAGACGCTGCTCAACGTTCAAACCGAAGTCGATCTCAAGACCGGTGCGCTTCTCGCCCAGAATTATTACAACACCGACTTCCCCGGCCGGATCGCCTTTCTCGATGTGAATGAGCCGACGCGGACGCTCACCGGCGACCGTAAGGAATTTATCGGACGCAACGGCCTGCTCGCGCAACCCGCGGCGCTCAAGCGCGTGCGTCTTTCCGGCAAAGCGGGTGCGGGCCTTGATCCGTGCGGCGCGATGCAGGTGACCTTCGATCTGGCCGACCAGCAGGAGCGTGAGACCAGTTTCCGCCTCGGGGCCGGTCGCAGCCAGGCTGAGGTGCACGATCTCATCTTTCGTTTCCGGCGCGCCGATGCCAGCCGCGAGACGCTCGCCGCCGTGCACGAATTCTGGAATCGCACCCTCGGCGCGATCAACGTCGATACCCCCGACCCTGCGGTCAACACCATGGCCAACGGCTGGTTGCTCTATCAAACGCTGAGTTGCCGGCTTTGGGGCCGCACCGGCTTCTATCAATCAGGCGGCGCCTATGGATTCCGCGATCAACTGCAGGATGTGATGGCACTGGTTCACGCCGAGCCGGCCCTGACGCGCGAGCATCTTCTCCGTGCCGCCGCTCATCAATTTCGCGAAGGCGATGTGCAGCACTGGTGGCATCCGCCGGCCGGTCGCGGCGTGCGCACGCATTTCTCCGACGACTATCTTTGGTTGCCCTACGTCACCTGTCGCTACGTCAATTGCGTCGGCGATACGGGCGTTCTGGACGAACAAATCCCTTTCCTGGATGCGCGTCCCGTTCTTCCGGAAGAGGAGTCCTACTACGATCTGCCGAATCGGTCGCAAGAGACAGACACGCTGTATCAGCATTGCGTCCGGGCGATCGAGCGGGGATTGAGGTTTGGCGTTCACGGCTTGCCGTTGATGGGCTGCGGCGATTGGAACGACGGCATGAACCTCGTGGGCAAAGATGGGCGCGGCGAAAGTGTCTGGCTGGCGTTTTTCCTCTACGACGTTCTCAACCAATTTGCGCAGCTGGCGCGGACGCGGAACGACGCCACTTTCGCCGACCGCTGCCTGACCGAAGCAAAGACGCTGCAGGAAAACATCGAGAAGCACGCCTGGGATGGCGAATGGTACCGGCGCGCGTATTTCGATAACGGCGAGCCGCTCGGGTCCAAGGAGAATTCTGAATGTCAGATTGATTCCATCCCGCAGAGCTGGTCGATCATCAGCGGAGCTGGACAACCGGAACGTTCGCGCCGCGCGATGGAAGCGGTCAACGAACGCCTGGTTCGGCGGGACGCAAAGCTAGTGGAGCTTTTCACGCCGCCCTTCGACAAATCCGATCTTAATCCCGGCTACATCAAGGGCTACATCCCCGGAGTGCGCGAGAACGGCGGTCAATACACCCACGGAGCCGTCTGGGCCGCCATGGCTTACGCTCTCCTGGGAGAGAACGAGCGCGCGTGGGAATTATTCGGCCTGCTCAATCCGATGCAGCACGCCGCGACCGCCGAGCAGATTGCCACTTACAAAGTCGAGCCTTACGTCATCGCGGCGGACATCTACGCTGTCGCGCCGCATGTCGGTCGCGGAGGCTGGACTTGGTACACTGGATCGGCGGGTTGGGCCTACCGGTTTCTCACCGAGACGTTGCTCGGCGTTCATCTCGAAGGCACGCGCCTGCGCCTCACTCCGCGTTTCCCGGCGAAATGGAATAGCTACAAGATCCACTATCGATATCGGCAGACCGTTTACCACATTACGATCAGCCGCCTCGAAGGAGAGGGACCTGCCATTGTGGAGTTGTCGCTCGATGGTCAACCTCTGCACGAGGAGACCATTCCTTTAATCGACGACCACAACGAGCACTTCATCGAGTTACGGATGCGGTAATCGGCTTGCACGAAGCTGATGAAAACACTTCGACGGGCCGGAAGATCGCCGGCGTGCAGAGAGATGGTGCGCGATACAGGGTTCGAACCTGTGACCCCTACCGTGTCAAGGTAGTGCTCTACCACTGAGCTAACCGCGCGGCCGTTCCCGAGAACGTGACCAGCGATTGAGGCGCGTCAAGGTTGCCGCTTGCTCCGAGCACGAAAGCAAAGGCGCGCGCAGTCGCGTCGTGTCGATCGCCGGACTATGCCCGCTTTCTCTCTCGATTGTTGAACGCCGTCTTGCGTTCCGAAGACCCTGTGGCGTATCCGCTACGCAGCGAGTTTTACCGCCTCGCGGTGGCCGAGAATGCGCACCGTCTGCTCGAGTTGCTCGGTCTTGAGTGGCTTCTTCAGGACGGTGATTGGGCCTTTCGCCAGAATGCGGTCCAGCATGTCGCTATCAGGATAACCGGTGATGATAATGATAGGACATTCCGGCTGCTCCTGCTTCGCCGTATCATAAACGTCGTCCGCGGGACCGTCGGGGAGTTTCAGGTCGAGAAAAATGAGATCGAATTTCTGTTTGTGTAGCGCCGAGATGGCTTCTTTCACGGTGCCGACGACCACGCGGCTGAAGCCGATGCGTTTCAGAAAAAGTTTGAAAAGATTCTGGAGGCTGGTGTCGTCATCGACGACGAGAACAGTAGGTTGCCCCGATTTTTCTTCCTTGAGGATATCCTTATCGAGGGCGTTCTTCTTAATGCGCCACCGGCCGCCGATTTGGATGGCGGGTAGCTGCCCCCGCTGCACGAGGTAATAAACCGTGGGGAGCGGGATGCGGAGGTACTTTGCAGTCTCCTTAACCGTAAGCAGGTTATGCATAGCGACTTTTGATCAAGTCGGGCCTGCCAAGGCAAGACTTATTCACCGCCTGAACTATATAATTACCAGAATGAGTGTCAAGGAGCCAAACTAATGCGTTTTCTAGCAATCGAAACAGGCTCCCTTTCGCCCGCTACTTTGTGCGGGGAATGCTTTCCCTGCTGGACAAGCGAAATAGGGCGGTGAACTATTCCCGCTCCCGATGAGCGTGCTGTTCTTCAAGCGATTTCTGCAACGGCCGTTTCAGATTGCCTCGATTATTCCCAGTTCACGGGCGCTGGTCGAGCGTGTAGCGAGCAAAATTGATTTCGACCGGGCTCGTGTCATCGCCGAATACGGCCCGGGTGAAGGGGTGCACTCCCGGGAAATGGCGAGACGCATGCGTGCTGATGCCAAGCTTCTTCTTTTCGAACTTGATCCCGCTTTCTCGCGCGATCTCGTCCGGCAATTTGCCCACGATCCGCGTGTGCAGGTGATCAACGGCAACGCCACGCTTTTGCGCGAGGAAATGAGCAAACGTGGCATCGCGCACTGCGACTACATTGTCTCCGGAATTCCATTCAGCATTCTCGAGCCGGGAAAAAAGCGCGATCTTCTGCAGCAAACTCACGCGGCCCTTGCGCCCGACGGCGCTTTTATCATCTATCAGGTGACGAACGAACTGCGCCAGCACGCGATCGAATTCGGGCAGGCGAATTCGGAGTACTTTTTGCAGAACATTCCTCCGATGTTCATCACCGTCTTTCGCAAGGAGAAAGGGCAGAACGGCAACGGCGTGCGCGCCGCCCGGTCCGAGTACGCGACGAACCACGTCCGATGAAGAGCGGGCCGACTCGGCTGGAGAAGGACTCCATGGGAGAGATGTCGGTGCCGGCGGAGGCGCTGCACGGAGCTTCCACGCAGCGCGCGGTCTTAAATTTTCCGATCAGCGGTTACCGGTTTTCCCGGCCGTTCATTCGTGCCCTCGGTTTGCTGAAATGGGGTGCCGCCCAGGCCAACCACGATCTCGGTTTACTCGATTCGAATCGGAGCGCGCTGATTGTGCAGGCCGCCGAGGAAGTGATCGAAGGAAAACTCGACGACCATTTCCCCCTCGACATTTTCCAGACCGGGTCCGGCACCAGTACGAATACCAACACCAATGAGGTGATCGCCAACCGCTGCGCGCAGCTCGCCGGCAAAGCGATTGGTTCCCGCGAGACGGTCCACCCGAATGATCACGTCAACATGGGGCAATCCAGTAACGACGTCATCCCTTCCGCCATCCACGTCAGCGCCGCCGAACAGCTGAAGGAAGTTCTTCTACCTGCGCTGACCAAGCTGGAGGGGGCGCTTGCGGCGAAGGCGAAAGAATTCGATCACGTCATTAAGATCGGGCGTACTCATCTCATGGATGCGACGCCCACCCGTCTCGGGCAGGAGTTTGGCGGCTACGCCCGGCAGATCGCGCTGGGCCGGAAGCGGGCGGAACGTGCGCTCGAGGCTCTGCGGGAGCTCGCGCTCGGAGGCACGGCGGTCGGGACGGGCTTGAACCGCCATCTCGATTTCCCCGGAAAAGTAATGCGGCATCTGCACCAGCGCACCGGGATCGAGTTTCTCGAAGCGCGCGATCACTTCGAAGCTCAGGGCGCGAAGGATGGCGTGGTGGAAGCGAGTGGCTTGCTCAAAACGATCGCGACCAGTCTCTTCAAAATCGCGAACGATATCCGCTGGCTCGGGAGCGGACCGCGTTGCGGGCTGGGTGAGATTCGGCTGCCCTCGACCCAGCCGGGCAGCTCGATTATGCCGGGGAAAGTGAACCCGGTGCTATCGGAAGCGATGATGATGGTGTGCGCGCAGGTCTTCGGTAACGACACTGTCGTTACCTGGGCAGGGGCAAACGGGAACTTTGAGCTAAACGTGATGATGCCGGTGATGGCGCACAATCTTCTCGAGTCCATCCGGCTCCTGGGCAATGCGACCACGGCGTTTACCGAGAAATGTGTCACCGGAATTCAGGCGAACGAGGAACGTTGTCGCGAACTGGTCGAGCTTTCGATGGCGATGGTGACAAGTCTTGCCCCGAAAATTGGCTATGATCGCGCGGCTGAAATCGCAAAAGAAAGCGACCGGAGCGGGAGGACCGTGCGGGAGATCGCGCGCGAGCAGAAAATCCTACCCGAAGAAGAACTCAACGCTGCGCTCGATCCTTTAGCGATGACGAAGCCCGGCGGCTCGGGCGCGGGCGGCGGTTGAGCGATGCAGATCCGCATTTTGTTAGCTAAAGCCTGAGGGAGCGGCCCCATGGTAGCGAACGTTCACGGACCGCAGTTTTCAGGTGGCGCCAATATTGCGATCAAATGCCCCGCGCACACCTACGAGCAGACGGTATCATTTTATCGTGACACTCTCGCGCTGCCGGTGA